>NZ_KI912149.1:554389-777207 GCF_000517105.1 Fischerella sp. PCC 9605
GACTAACTCAGTCACACTCTCTAATGTGAGCTTAGTACGTAAATACTGTTTTGGGAGAGCTAATTGGGTTGCTGATAAAGGAATGCGTAAGCGCATATGACCTCGATAGGCTACTACCGCATGACCCTCACCACTTGGCGGGGTTGATATGGATATCACTGCAAACCTTCGCCCAAATAGTGGGTGCATCACATCAGTTACTTCTATGTCAGTTAAGTTTGCTGATGGGTTCTTGAGATGGGCATTAAGTAATGGTTTCGTTTTAAGATGCTTACTACGCTATCGCTCCATACTCTGCGGGAAACCACTGGCGCGTCTATAGCGTGACATTTTTGATTTCTCAGACATCCTCTTAAATAGTCAATATTAAAGAAAGGACTCTTGTGGTGTGTAGGAGTATAGTCAATACTTCTCGGTTAAAGGGGAAAGGGAAAAGGAAAAAGGATCGAGATCGAAGCCACACCCCTTACCCCTTCACCTTTTACCTTTTACCAGACACAAATGAAGATCAAGCGCGCTTATCTGAGAAGTATTGGGAGTACAGTTTTTGACATCGCAAATGTGCAAACTTACAGCAATGCTTGAAAAATACTGTAAATAGATACCATGAAGGGTAATAAATATGTATTTTCAGAAAATATTTATACAACAGGTAGCAAAGGATGCAAATTTAAATCAGGAAACCCAAACCGAAGTAAAATTAAATGATACAAATTCCGATGCAATAATCTCCCCTGATGCAGCAATTGCCGCAGGAAGTACTATCGGCTTTATCATGATTTGGGCAGGATTTTTGTTTATATTGTCCAAGATGAGGACATTGACGGAAGATAATAAGATTTTTTTACCCCTAACTTCCTCACACAAACTTCCCTGTTACACCTGTCGATATTTTTCAAATAATCATTACCTTCATTGTGCCGTACAACCTTCAATAGTTCTCACTGAAGAAGCGATGAATTGCTCTGACTATTGTCCCAAGCATGGCAAATTCTTCAAATAAAATTACTGTTTGAGAACAAGATTGCCATGCTGCCAAACTGTAAGTTTCTAATTTATGAGTCACTCTCATCGCTTTCGGAAAATTGCTGCTATCCTTGCCATTGCTTTGATGGTGATTTTGGGATGGTTTCTCACTAGTAAAGTGCCAGTGCAAGCCCAACCAAAACCAACCGCTGCGATTACACTAGATGGTCGCCAGCTATTTGAAGTTAGCGAAACTGGGCAATTTAGTGCTGATAATCGTGCGGCTGATGCCAACATGATTTTAAAAGAGGCAGTCCGCTCTCCAGAACCTGCAAAGGTGGAGATTTTAGAAAGCAATCAATTACCGGTGATTCGGGTGAATGGACGCCACTTGCTGACTGTTACCTCACAAGATACTCCTACTGGTAGAACAAAGCAGGAACAAGCCCAAATGTGGGCGCAACGGATTACTGAGGCAGTTCGTCAAGGTCAAGAAGAACGAAGGTTAAGTTATTTTTGGAGGGCGATATCACTTGCAGTCTTGTTCGTGTTGGCTGCCTTTGCTGTTCATCAAGTTTTAGGTTGGATTTGGCAGTATTGGTTGCGGCGCTTGGTTCCAAGGGAAGCTAGTCATCCCGACACAGGAGCGCAACCGAAGGGAATTGAATTATTTCTACAATTGACGCTGATTGCAGTGCGTGCGCTTTTGTGGATAGGAACAGCTATTTACATTACTGACTTATTCCCTTTGACGCGGGAGTGGAGTCGGCAGATTGCCAATATTCTCAGGATGAGTTTGACCTCACCAGTCATTTCTATCGGGGAAAGTTCTTATTCGGTCATTAATATAATTATCCTGATCTGCCTGTTTTTTGGATTGGTGGCTGTTGCTGGAGCAGTCACTAATCTGTTGCGATCGCGGGTATTACGTATCACCACTATCAGCCGAGGTGTTCAAGAATCTATTGCCATCGTTATCCACTACAGTCTGATTTTTATCGGTGCAGTTGTTCTGCTGCAAATCTGGGGCTTGGATATCAGTTCTCTGGCAATAGTAGCTAGCGTCTTGGGTGTGGCGATTGGATTTGGCTTGCAGGGAGTTGCTAAGGAATTGGTCAGCGGTTTCGTTGTTACCTTTGAACGCTCTATTCAAGTTGGGGACTTTGTGGAAATTGGGGAGTTTATGGGAACGGTAGAGCGATTAAATGCTCGCAGTACCCACATCCGCACCCTAGATGACATCATAGTGATTGTGCCAAATTCTCGTTTATTAGATACGGAAGTAGTGAATTGGAGCCATCATAGTCGTGCATCTCGTCTAGTATTACCCGTGCGCGTGGCATATGGCGCAAGTATGAATACCGTACGCTCTGCACTACTGGAAGCGGCACACGAGAATGCTGATGTATTAAAAAAACCAGCACCTCAAGTCTGGTTTCAAGGATATGGCGACGATTTTTTAAATTTTCAGTTGTTGGTTTGGATCTCAAAACCTCGCAAGCAGTTTCAAATCAAGAGCGATTTATATTTTCGGATTGACGAAATCCTACGCAAGCAAAATATTCAGATCCCTTTTCCGCAACGCTCCCTGCATTTGCGGTCTGGAAGTTTACCCTTGAAAGTTTCACCTAAGTTAGAAAATTCCTTGTCTCAACTTTCTGAAGGTTTGATCGCTTGGTTAAAAAATCAGTCGCAGATCGGCAACTTAAACGGTTCAATTAATCCTTCTACCAAAAATCACAATCAAGATGATTGAGTCAGATCAAGTTGATCGTCAAAAAAATTAACTCGGTTTTAATCCTTGGCGATGACAATATCATTGGATTTAATCACTGCATAAGCTTCTGTTCCCTCGTCTATCTCCAACTCTTCTGCTGACGCGGTAGTAATAATCGAAGTTAACTCTACTTCGTGAACAACCTTCAAAGTCACCTGAGAGCTAACTTCTCCTCGAATAACTTTTGTCACTACACCTTTGAGAACATTGCGAGAGCTAACTTTGAGAGGCTTTTTGGAAGTAGTAACTTCTGCCTTGTGAGTGTCAGCATCTTTTTGGTGTGTCTGCTTGGTTGGTATTGATTGTGGCGATCGCGAGGAATGTTGACTAAGTCCACGCACAAGTTCCCGGAGAATCTCTGTTTTAGTGCGTTGTGACTCTTGAGACAACTCTTCCAAAATTTTTCGTTCTTCCTCTGAAGCTTGAAATGTGATCCATCCTTGTTCTTTTCTTGGCATAGCTTTACCAAATTATTTGGTAATTTTGGGATTATCTTGGTAGGATTTTACCAACCACCAATTTTAGGCAAAAGCACTCTTCAAGGGTGGATGATCAATGAAAAGAAGACAACTTTTTACCTTAATTGGCATGGCAATTACTAGCTTGATAGTAGCAGTTGGCTTGCCATTTTTGACTCCTTCTGTTGTGGTAGCACAGTCAAACACAAATTTGCTTGTGTCTGCTGCTGCCAGTTTGAAAGATGTCATGGAAGAAATCAAGACCATCTACCAACAAAGTCAACCAAATGTCAATATTAGATATAACTTTGGAGCTTCTGGTGCTTTACTGCAACAAATTCAACAGGGAGCGCCTGTAGATGTGTTTATCTCTGCTGCCAACAAGCAGATGGACACTTTGGAGCGATCGGGGCAGCTAGTTTCAGACACCCGTAGCATCCTAGCAAAAAACCGTCTGGTTTTGATTGTGCCAAACAATTTTACAGGTGTTAGCAGCTTTAACAATCTACAAGACTCCAAAATTAAGAAAATTTCCATTGGCGAAACAAGAAGTGTGCCTGCGGGGCAATATGCCGAGCAAGTCCTCCAGAAATTGGGTATTTACGCACAGATTAAACCCAAGCTTGTTTATGCTAACAATGTGCGTCAAGTCTTAGCAGCAGTGGAAAGCGGCAATGCTGATGCAGGCTTAGTTTATATGACTGATGCCAAAATTTCTAACAACGTCAAAGTAGTCGTTGCTGCTGATGAAAAGTACCACTCTCCGATTGTCTATCCGATCGCAGTCTTAAAAAGAAGTAAAAATACTCAAGCAGCACGGGATTTTGTCAAGTTTTTATCTAGCGAACAAGCTAAGGCTGTACTGCAAAAATCGGGTTTTATCTTGCCTTAATAACTCCTAGGAAAATAGGGACTAGGATTGTGATCGCTATTTAATTTTTGGCTTTTTGCAAAACTGTCTTGCTTTTTACCTTTTTTACTACCAACTTTTTGGTTAACTAGTTGGTACATAGACAATTTCTATAAAGTATGGAAACTCCTAGGGCTTATCCCTCTGCCTTGAAAGTAACCTTAACCGTCCGATCGGACACCCCTCTCCTAAGCAAGGAGAGGGGTAGGGGGTGAGGTTTTTTCATACCTGGCGGTGAAACTTGTTTCATAGAGACTGCCTTCTCAGGGAATTCCAAAAAATAAATTATCCAACTCCTGCATCCAACACTATTTCCTTCTTTCCTTGTCTTCCTTGTCATCCAAGTCTCGCGAACGATTGGATATTTTTTGATTTGGAAGTCCCTAAAACTATGCCACAAGATTTATCTCCCCTTTGGATATCGCTGAAAACTTCTTTGCTTGCTACATTTATTACTTTCTTTATTGGTATTGCAACTGCATACTGGATGCTGGGGTATCGTGGCAAGGGCAAATCGCTGATTGAAGGTATTTTAGTTGCTCCCCTGATTTTACCTCCAACAGTCGTGGGCTTCATCCTGCTGGTTTTCTTTGGCAAAAATGGCCCGATGGGCAAACTCATGGAAGCTTTCGACTTTAGCATTGTTTTTACTTGGTACGGTGCTGCGATCGCCGCTACAGTAGTATCCCTGCCGTTAATGTATAAAACCGCACTAGGAGCTTTTGAACAAATAGATCGGAATCTCTTACGGGTAGCGAGAACTCTGGGTGCAAATGAATTGAATATATTTTGGCGCGTCAGTTTACCCTTGGCTTTCCCTGGAATTTTAGCGGCAACAACTCTCGCTTTTGCCCGTGCCTTGGGTGAATTCGGTGCTACCCTGATGCTGGCTGGCAATATCCCCGGACAAACACAGACAATACCAATGGCGATTTATTTTGCTGTGGAAGCCGGAGCAATAAATGAAGCTTGGTTCTGGGCGATTGCCATTATAATGATTTCTCTATCTGGAATTATTGCCGTCAACTTTTGGCAGGAGTGCAGGGAGAAAAGCACAAAAGCAGACAGGGGGATAAGGGGCATTGGGCAATGGGCAAGGGACAATGGGCATCGGGCATCGGGCAACGGGCAATGGGCAATGGGCAATGGGCATCGGGTATCGAGCATAGAAAAGATCCAATCCCCAATCCCCAATCCCCAATCCCCTATTTCTGGACTAATTGTAGATATCGAAAAAATACTTCCTGGCTTTCATTTAAAAGTTTCCTTTAACGCTGACGAGCAACCCCTAGGATTGTTAGGGGGATCTGGCGCTGGTAAGAGCATGGTTTTACGTTGCATTGCTGGTATAGAAACACCAACCAAAGGCCGTATAGTTCTGAATGGGCGAGTACTGTTTGATTCTGAACAGGGAATTAATTTACCTAGCCGCGATCGCCGCGTTGGGTTCGTAGTCCAAAATTATGCTCTGTTTCCCAATATGACTGTGGCGCAAAATATTGCTTTTGGTTTGCCGAAAGGACTATCGAAGTTAGCCATCAAGCAACGAGTAGAAGCTCAATTACTGGCAGTGCAGTTACAGGGATTGGGCGATCGCTATCCACATCAACTCTCTGGCGGGCAACAGCAGCGGGTTGCGTTAGCAAGGGCTTTGGCATCTAGTCCGGAAGCATTGCTGTTAGACGAACCATTTTCCGCATTAGATACCCACTTACGCAGTCAATTGGAACAACAAATGGTGACAACACTTGCTGATTATCAAGGCATCAGCTTATTTGTCACCCATAATATGGAAGAGGCCTACCGCGTTTGTCCAAATCTGTTGGTGATGGAGCATGGCAAAGCCGTTCATCATGGCACAAAATACGATATCTTTGAAAATCCCACCACTGTGAGTGTTGCTCAATTAACAGGTTGCAAAAACTTCTCCAGTGCTGTTGCTATATCCTCGCAAGTAGTGGAGGCTGTTGACTGGGATTGCACTCTGCAAGTTGTTGAATCAATACCCAACTCATTCTCCCATGTGGGTATTCGCGCTCATCAAATTGCCTTCACCGATAACCCCAACCAAGAAAATACCTTTCCTTGTTGGTTGGTAAGGACTAGTGAAACGCCGCACCGCATGACGCTATTTTTAAGACTGCATTCCTCTAGGAAAATTAGCCGCGATTACCACCTGCAAGCAGAGATTTTCAAGGAAAAATGGGCGACTCTTAAAGATAAACCTTTACCGTGGTACGTTCGTTTAGATTCATTGCGACTGATGTTAATGAAATGAATGAACAAGTATAAGTAAGTCGGCGGGAATAAATCCAACTATGTTAAGTCACGTAACATAGAGGACTAAAGTCCTACGGGAAGCCGTTCTTACGAGCGTCTACACTACAAACCTTTAATTAATTACGCCGTCCTACTTATGCTGTTATCAAATCATCGGATGTAATGATTACTATTAACTAAATATATAGGACTCATATTTGATTTTTGAAATATACGTAGGGGAGGCAAAAAGGGGTGTGGATTTTCCTCCCCCTTTATTGCCGTTGCGTTATGCCTCTGGCTAACGCACCATCCAAAGGCTTTGGTGCGTTACGCGATCGCGTAACACACCCTACAGATACTTAGATTTTTTCATAAATCAAATCGGATTCCTATATTTTTGAAATCTACTAAAAAAGGGGCGGTTTAATAGCCCCTTTTTGAATGCATAGGTAGTGACTGACAGTAACTTCATTACTCTGTTGATGATCCTACCCTTGACTCTGACTTATAACCTGAAACTCACTTGGGTTTAGTGAAACCACCATATTTTCAAAGTCTAACCGGATGAGCCAGCGATCGCTAGAGCGAACATCTAAAAGAGTTTCTCGTCCACAAACTACTCCCACTTTTCCGGCTACATATTCTGGAGCTAAAATCAACACTTTGTTACCTACTTGAATATTCTCTGAGATATGCAACAACATTCCTATAACCTAGATTTCTTCTGTGTATTATTAATGGGTGTCAGTAAAATCAATTTATGCACTTCTATTATAGAAATGGAAAAAATGTCTGCAAATAGCTCGTAAACTACCCCTAGTTTCGCTACGCTACACTAGAGGCTTCTGTACTCACAGGCGAGTGCTGTAACTTAAACTTTCGTCCGAGTTTTGGTCTTACCTCCCCTCTTACAGCAGATTCGATAAATTTTACAGAATCTTTTTTGTATATTGACCGACAAAGAAATTACCATCTTGACACACATTTTACAAAAGAGGTAATTTAAATGAAAATTTTACTAATAGAAGATCATCAATGTACCGCTTCAACACTTTCTAAATTACTCGTTGACCATAATTATGTGGTAGATGCCACAAACGACGGTGAAACTGGGCTGAGGTTAGCAAAAGCATATGACTATAACCTGATATTGCTGGATGTGCTTCTGCCTGGGCTGGATGGTATTAGCATTTGTCGCCAACTCCGTAGCGAAGGTTATGAAGTGCCAATTCTCATGCTAACTGCTCTAGACAGTAGCACAGATCGAGTTATGGGTTTAGATGCTGGCGCAGATGATTATGTAATCAAACCTTTTGATTTTTTAGAGTTAATTGCTAGAGTACGTGCTCTACTGCGACGTGGGAGGACTATATTAGCTGAGGAACTTACCTGGGAAAACTTAAAATTGGATCTGAAAATTAGGGAAGTTACCTACAACGAGAAACGTCTGCACCTCACCCCGAGAGAGTATGGTTTACTGGAACTTCTGCTAAGAAATCCTCAGCGGATTTTCAGTCGCAGTGCCATACTAGACCTTGTCTGGCCTGAGGGCGAATTTCCAGGAGAAGAAGCTGTTACAACTCAAATTAAGGGCTTGCGAAGAAAGCTAAAAGCAGCTGGCATGAACAAAGATTTGATTGAGACAGTTTATGGATTGGGCTATCGTCTGAAAGAGGAAAGGGAGAAGACGGGAAACGAAGACATAGGGAAATTAACAATTGAAAATTCAAAATTAAAAATACAAAAATTCGATCCATTCCCCATCACCCCATCACCCCATCACCCCATCACCCCACCTTCTCAATCCCGCATAGAAGCCGAAACAGAGGTTATGGCTGTAGTTGCAAAGATGAGAGAAGAATTTAAAAATAGTCTCAGCGAACAGATTGAATTATTTGAGCAGGCGATCGCTCTCCTTGCCAATGGAACCCTCGATAATACACTGCGTCAAAAAGCAACAGCAGAGGTGCATCGCTTAATTGGTTCACTGGGGTCTTTGGGCTTGCCAGAAGGCTCAAAGGTGGTACGGCAAATTGAGCAGTTACTCCAGAATCAGACAGATGCGGATCGCAGTGTAGCACTACAGATAAAAGAATTGGTGGATTTACTGTGGCAAGTTGTGGTGAAAGGACAAGGGGAAGATGGGGAGATGGGGAGAAATGAACAATTCAAAATTCAAAATTACTCTCCCACTCCCCCACTCTCCCACTCTCCCAGACGCGCCATGGCGCGTCTCTGCATTTCCTCCCACTCCCCCACTCCCCCACTCTCCCACTCCTCACCTCGACTACTGGTAATCGATGATGACACAGTGCTGACCGAACATTTGAAGATAGAGGGAATGGCTTGGGGCTTGCAGGTTGAGGTAGTAACAAATTTAACTTCTGCTTGGAAAGTAATTGCTGGCAATCCTCCTGATATCATTCTGCTAGACCTCACCTTTCCCAGCACAACAGAAAATGGACTAACGCTGCTAGCAGAACTAACTAAGCAAAAACCTGAAATTCCAGTTGTGGTATTTACCGCCCAGAGTCAGTTGAGTCTCAGATTGGAAGTGGCTCGTCTGGGAGCGGATACTTTTTTACACAAACCGATGCTTGCCGATCGCATTCTCCAAACAGTCATTAAGGTACTAAATCAGACTCAGGAAGTGGAAGCTAAAGTGATGGTGGTGGATGATGAACCTGAGATATTAAATGTCCTGTCTGTCCTCCTGTCATCCTGGGGACTTCGGGTAACGACTTTGGAAAATAGCCAACGTTTCTGGGAAACTCTGGAAGCTTCTGCTCCCAATCTGTTGATTTTAGATGTAAATATGCCTCATTTCAGTGGACTAGATCTGTGCCAGGTGGTGCGTAATGATTCCCGTTGGGGTGGGATACCAATACTGTTTTTATCTGCTCACACGGATATAGAAACTGTATCCAGGGTGTTTGCTATGGGCGCAGATGACTATGTGAGTAAACCAATTGTCAAGACAGAACTAGTCTCACGCGTGCTGAATCGATTGCAGCGGGTGCAAACGCGGTACAGACTGGCGAATTTTCCAGCAAAGGTTTTAACCCGAAATTTCCAAAATCCCGTTAATTGAAGTCTGTATAAAGTCTGCTGTAAGATTTCGACTTATACTTTCATTCTTACCAAGTTATCCTTGATCGCTGGTTTTATTTCTTGGTTTTACAGTATAATCCGGGAGTTGTAATGAATAAAATTACACAAACAGTTTTGCTTGTTGATGACTGCCTGGAAGACCGAGAAACCTATCGTCGCTACCTACTACGGGATAAGCAACACACCTACAGAATTTTAGAGGCTGCGACTGGGCAAGAGGCGCTCTTATTGTGTCAGCAGCAATTTCCGGACGTGATTGTAATAGATTATCTGCTGCCAGATATGGATGGGCTGGAGTTTCTCAACAGTTTGAAGACTCTGTTTGGTCAAAAAAACCTTCCAGTCATCATACTAACGGGTCGGGGAAATGAACAGATAGCAGTACAGGCGATGAAAAGTGGTGCCGCTGAATACTTGGTTAAAAAACATACAACGCCAGTGAGTTTCCATCTTGCAGTTCAAAATGTATTAGAAAAAACTCGGCTAAATAGGCAACTTCTTGAGAGCGAAGGACGTTTCCAAGCTACATTTAACCAAGCAGCTGTTGGTATCGCCCATGTAGGACTAGATGGACAATGGTTGCTGGTGAACCAGAAACTTTGCGACATTGTGGGTTATAGTCGCGAGGAACTGCTAACGCTAACTTTCCAAGACATAACACATCCCGATGAATTAAATCTCGATTTAGAGTACGTTGTCCGGATGTTGACTGGTGAAATTCAAACGTATTCGCTAGAAAAACGTTATATTCGTAAAGATAATACCTATATTTGGATTAATTTAACTGTTTCTCTAGTTCGCCAAGGATGTGGTGAGCCTCAATATTTTATCTCTGTTGTTCAAGATATTAGCGATCGCAAGCAGGCTCAAGCAGCACTGCAACAAGCTAACTCAGACTTAGAAAGACGAGTACAAGAGCGAACCAGCGAACTCCAGCAAGCCAACCACGAATTGCAACTAACCCTGGAAGAACTGGCTAAAAGCCGTCAAGCAATAGAATTAGAACGTCAGCATTACCAAGATTTGTTCGAGTTCGCTCCGGATGGATACTTAGTAACTGATACTTGGGGAAATATCCGAGAAGCAAACCGTGCAGCAGCCACCTTACTTTCCATACAACAGCAGCGTTTAATCGGCAAACCACTGCTCGTCTTTATTGCTGAGCCAGAACGCAAGGGCTTTGGGACTCGATTAGTGCAGTTGCAGGAGATGCAAGGCTGGGAAGTTTACCTACAGCCACGCAAAGGAGATCCTTTCCCTGCGATGATCGCTGTGAGTAATATACATGACAAACAGGGTCAGCAAGTGGGCTGGCGCTGGCTGCTCCGCGACATCAGCGATCGCAAACAGGCAGAGTCAGCACTCAAAGAAAGCCAGCGTTGGTTGCAAGCAGTCATTCAGGCTAGTCCCAATGTTTTGTACATTTATGACTTGATCGAACAGCGGGGTGTCTACAACAACTCTGAACTCTATTCTATTCTTGGCTACAGACCAGAAGAAGTGCAACAAATGGGAACAGCAGTTATTTCCCAACTCATGCATCCTGAGGATATTACGGCTTTTCGGGAATATATCAAAGTATTTGATACAGCCAAAGATGGCGAAATATTTGAGTTTGAGTATCGAATGCAGCATAAAAACGGTGAATGGCGGTGGATGTTCAGCCGTGATAGTGTATTCATGAGAACATATGATGGCAAACCCAAGCAGATTTTGGGTGCAGCTACTGATATTAGCGATCGCAAACGAGCAGAAGAAGCCCTAAAAGCCTCGGAAGCCAAGCTCAATGCTGTGCTTGACAGTGTGAATGCCGGCATTTGCTTTTTCCGGGTTTACTCAGATCAAACATTGAAATATGAATACTGCTCTCCTGGCTGTGAGAAGATTTTTGGTTACACAGCAGCAGAGTTCATGGCAGACACAAAGCTTTGGTGGTCACGAATTGTACCTGAAGACATAGAAACAATTTTGTTACCAGGCTTTCAGGAAATATTTGCAGAACGTCCGATCGCAGTGGAGTATAGATTTTTTCACAAAGACGGCTCGTTGCGTTGGAACTCAGAAAGCGTCACTTCTCGACGAGACAAAGCCGCAGACTGCTGGCTAGTTACCAGTGTGGTGATAGATATCACTGCTCACAAGCAGGCAGAAGAGGCTCTGAGAAACAGCGAAGAACGCTGGCAGTTAGCTCTCAAAGGTAACAACGATGGCATTTGGGATCATGACCTGAAAACCAATCAACACTTCCTTTCTCCCAGATGTAGGGAGATTTTGGGGTATCTTGATCGTGAATTGAATGATTTTGGTGAATGGAGCAAGCGTATACACCCCGATGATCTCGACGCAATGATGGGTGCTTTCCAAGCTCATGTGCATCGCCAAACCCAGCACTACGTTGCCGAATACCGAATGCAGTGCAAGGATGGCAGCTACAAATGGATTCTATCGCGGGGGCAAGCACTTTGGGACGAAGCAGGAAACCCGACGCGAATGGTTGGCTCGATCACCGACATTGACGATCGCAAGCGCACAGAAGCAGAACTCAGACAACAGAAAGAAATTCTGCAAACCATATTCGATCGCATTCCCGTGATGGTGATTTTATTTGATCGCAATGGTCAAATTCAGTTGGCTAACCGAGAACTGGAAAAGGTTCTTGGTTGGTCACAAGCAGAATTAAAAGAAAAAGGGAGCAACATACTAACTGAGTGTTACCCAAATCCAGAAGATCTTCAGAAAGCGTTGGATCAAATCCAGGCAGCTACAGGAAAATGGCAGGACTTTAAAACTCGAACTGCTGATGGACGAGTGATAGATACTTCCTGGGCAGATGTGCGCCTATCCGATGGGAGCAAAATTGGCATTGGGCAAGATATTAGCGATCGCAAGCAAGCAGAAGAGGAACTTAGACGACTCAGTGCAGCTTTAGAAATTCGCGTACAAGAGCGGACACAGGAATTACAGGAAAGCGAAGAACGCTTTCGCAGTGCCTTTGACAACGCCGTGAATGGCATGGCTTTAGTCAGTCCCAATGGTCACTGGTTAAAAGTCAATGCCTCCCTATGCAAAATGTTAGATTACACAGAACAGGAATTTCTCAATGATCTGACTGTGGAGAAAATTACCCATCCAGATGACATCGAGAGGAACCTTAACCTTATACGCCAAATCTTAGCAGGCGAAATTTCTCGAATCCAAATCGAGAAACGCTACCTCCACAAGCATGGTGACATCGTTTGGGTAATTTGCAGTGCTTCCCTAGTGCGAGATAGTCAAGGTAAACCATTATACTTAGTCGTACAAATTCAAGATATTACTGAACGTCGGGCAATTGACAAAATGAAAAACGAGTTCATCTCACTTGTCAGCCATGAACTGCGAACGCCCCTTGCCTCTATTCGCGGCTCTCTAGGATTACTCGCTGCTGGGGTACTCGACAACGAACCAAAAGCAGCTAAACAAATGTTGGAGATTGCTGCAAGCGAGTCGGAGCGCTTAGTACGGTTGGTGAATGACATTCTTGACCTAGAGCGGCTAGAAGCAAACAAAATCAGGTTAAATCAACAGTGGTGTGATGCTGCCGATCTCATACAACAAGCAATGGAAACTTTGCGACCCCTAGCTGAGGAAAACAACATCACCATTTCCCTTTTACCTTCGAGAGTACAGATATGGGTCGATCAGGATCGAATTATTCAAACACTAGTAAATTTACTGAGTAACGCCATTAAATTTTCGCCAGCAGAAACTGTGGTTACAATCAGTGTTCAAGACCAAGCCGACCGAGTTCTGTTTAAAGTCAAAGACCAAGGCAGAGGCATCCCTGCTGACAAACTAGAAAGTATCTTTGGCAGATTCCAACAAATTGATGTCTCAGACTCCCGTCAAAAGGGAGGAACAGGGCTAGGACTGGCTATCTGCCGCAAAATTGTCCAACAGCACGGAGGGCGCATCTGGGCAGAAAGTATCTTCGGTAAAGGCAGCACTTTCTACTTTACTTTACCGATACCGCTAGAGTAATATTAGCAACCCTATCTCTTGATTACCTTATTTACCTATGACGGCAAAGAGCATTCTATTAATTGACGATGAAAAGCATCTGTCTACGGTAATTCAGGCTTGTCTGGAAAAATTGGGCGGTTGGACAGTGCTGAAAGCCTCTTCAGGTAGCGAAGGCTTACGTAAAGCTGAGGCTGAACACCCAGATGCCATTCTGCTAGATGTAATGATGCCTGATATCGATGGAGTCACCCTGCTTCACAAGCTTCAAGAAAACCCTACAACCCGAGCCATTCCAGTAGTTCTACTCACTGCTAAGGTACAGCAAAATAACTATAAACAATATTCACTGTTGCGTATTGCAGGAGTGATTGCCAAACCCTTTGACCCTTTGAGATTAGCAGATCAGGTGGCTGAAGCTCTAAATTGGAAATAGATTGGTCAAGAGTCAACAGTCAACAGTCAACAGTCCTTTGTCTGATACTAATAACTAATGACCATTGACCCTTGACTATGGATTAATGACAATCCTCAGAATTTCCTCATTTTGTTTGCTTAGTTTAAGACAAAAGCACCTTAGTCTTTTGTCGTGATGTGACTGAGTGGCTTCTACTCAATCAATTGCAAGAGGAAATGTCATGGCTTCAGAGGATTGGCAAATTTTACAACCAATGCATATTGTGCAGCAGTGCCTAAACAATGTCATGAGTAACTTGGATTGGCATGACTATATTTCATCATTGTGGTTGAACGATCGCGCATATAATCGCATACCGATATTTATGATTTTTGAAACAAAGTCAGAAATCATTTTCAGTGCGATGATTCCTTGTGTAGTGGCTGATAGTCTGGATGTTCAAGTCACCGATGAGGTAGTTTTGATCAGAGGAGAGCAGCTTAAATCAGCAAAAGATGACGAATACTATAAATTAGAATTTGGCAGTAGTCAATTTCAAACCATTATTCCCTTGCCAAGATTAATTCAATCCCAAACTGCGATCGCGAAATTAAAAAACAATATTCTCACCTTAGTTGCCCTTCCGAAAACATCGCGATCGCGTCGTCCAGTTAAAGTTCAAATTCTTAACTCTTGAGAGATTACAGCAGAGTAATATTTAGGCATATATACAGCTATTTACGAAAGCTGGTTAATAGTTTTTAGAAAGATTTTATCACTTGCATAGCAGACATAAGGCTAACTATTTAGTCTTGGTATTGCTGTAAATCTGAATTTTGAATTTCAAATTGCCTAGAAAGAGCAAGAGGCTCTGTCGTTACCAGGTTGAACCTGGTAACGAGGGTGGTGGGCTTGCCTGGTGGCTGTTGCATAGGCGTGCAAGATGTGAATTTACTCCCTTAAAAAAAACAAACATTCAAAAATAAATTACGAAAAAAAGAAAAGAAAAATTTATGCTTAAACCCGCTCAAATTGTTAAAAATCCCTCTGTTGAACGCTTGCTTAAGTTGTGGGCACAGCGTTACAAAATGGACTTATCTTCTCTATCATTATTTGAAGAACCTTCAGTAAATTCATTTAGTGCAGCTGCTTCACCAGCAGGGCGAGCTTTAACCACTACCAAATTAAAGCTTAATTCATTAAATATCAATACTCAGATGGCATGGATACTAACTAAATCACTCTACAATTATATTCCCAATGTTTTAGATTTTTCCGAAGCGAGGCGAATAACTGAAATTACTTTAATTGTGTATTGTCAAATACTTAATATCTATCAACAACAATTGCTAAGTACTGATTCACTGACAGTAGAGCGATTGCAAGCAGCAGGTTATGATGAAGGGAATCTTTTTAGCGTATGGGGAATACCTCCAATTGAGGAGCTAGCATATACACTTGAACCAACATTAATAGCATTTCAAGGCGAACATACAGCATGTCAAGACTGGCGTGCTATTGGCTTTATGACTACACAATTGAAATTCACCAATAAATTAATTCTGAAGCTGCTTGCACCAGTTGAGAAAATACTATTGTGTCCCTACTTCAAGTTTATTGAAGAGCAAGTCGCAATCCCTTGGCAACGAATCTGCGCTGCTAGTGTCAAACAAGAATTGGATTCGCCGACATTAATCCTTGTAGAGCAAATGTTACTTGCCTCTGAAGGAATTTCCAAAACTGTTTACTCGCAATTAGTAGAACATTTCCCCAATTACCATAGCCGCAGTGGCAATTTAACCCATCCTGATGTGGCACACTCAAGCATTCGTGACTTGAATATGTTTCAAGCCTACCTCTATTTGTGTATTTTAGAGCAGAGTCTAGTACCAATAGAGCAAGAACTACTTCCTTTGTGCAAAATAGTTCTAGAGAAAGTAGAAGTTAAATGGGAGATTTTAGAAAAATGGATGCAATTATTAATAGATGAAATCATCAGGCGTGTAAAGCCAGAACAGAATGCAATTTTGCTGCCTTATATTCAAGGAATGCAGCAAGCATTCTTTCAATAGGTTACGGGGCGTAGTTTTCTTAACTTGTTAAGAATAAGAAGGTAGAGACAATGACAACCAAAGCAACCAAAAAAATTCTCTTTATTGATGACGAACCCTATATGCAATACATCGTGAAAGCCTGCCTGGAAAAATTTGCAGGTTGGGAGGTAGTAGTAGCGAAATCGGGTTTGGAAGGATTAATCAAGGCAGAGATAGAGAAACCAGATGCTATCCTTCTTGATGGAATGATGCCCGAAATGAATGGCATTATTTGCCTGCAAAAACTACAATTAAATCCCAAAACTCAGTCACTTCCAGTCATATTTTTAACTGCAAAATGGAGCTTGACCGAGCCACATCGGTTTTTAGAATTGGGTGCAGTGGGGGCGATCGCTAAACCATTTGACCCTCTCACCCTAGTCACAAAAATGACAAAAATTCTTGGTTGGAATGTAGAAAATTTAAAGGCATAATTCTCAAAAACTAACGACACATATTAACATAAGGTTTCATAATTTTATTTTTTATGCCTAGTGATGCGTCGGTTCTAATTATGAGTGTTTAACATAATGTACAATCAAGCCCGATTTTTAAATCTTAGTGTTGATGAATACCTCAAACTTGAACTAGAAAGTTTTGCTCGCCATGAATATATTGCTGGACAAGTCTATCCAATATTGGGAGAAACCCAAGTAGAAAAAATAATTACTGAAAATATATTTACTAGGTTACGTACGCATTTATATAGTACAGATTTTCGGATTTTTTCATCAACGATGAAATTAAAAATTGAACCATTAAATATTTTTTACTATCCAGATATATTTGTGATTGCTAATCAACAAGACAGAGGAAAATTTTTCAAAACTCAACCTTGTTTGATAGTGGAAGTTATTTCACCCATTACGGAACGCATAGACCGTAACGAGAAATTAATGAATTATCGGCATATAGACAGTTTACACGAGTATGTATTAGTCTATAAATCCCAGATTAGGGTTGATATTTACCGTAAAAATAATCAAAATAATTGGTTTTTGGAAGTTTTGAAATCTCCTCGGGATTTTATTAAATTTTCATCTGTAGATTTAACAATGCTGATAGCAGAATCTTACGAAGATGTAGAATTTAATACAAATTCACTTGGAATTTAGGCAAATTTGTCCAAAGTCAAATCCAAGGATTGAATTGTACTAACTGAACTGTATTGTATTCTAGTGCAGTAGTGGTTCTCAAAGACACAAACCTCAGCGATCGCATCGCTGAGGCTGTCGCAGATTGGTTATCTAAGTCGGAAAATTAAGAAATAATTAAAAGGCACAATTTGAAGCCGGAAGAATAGGCCATGCCCTAACGGCCATAGTAGTAGTCGTCACGGTAGCGATAGTCACGGTCATCATCATAGTCGCGATAACGGCGATAGTAACCATCATCCTTGCGAGGACGGCGGTAGTAACCGTCGTCATAATTGTTGTCGTTTCTTTGAATTTGCTCCTGGGAACTGTAAGTCTCAGAGTTTTGAACATTGATACTGCCATCTATAGCAGCACCATTTTGATAAGTTCTCTGCTCATTGTATTGACTTTGATCGTCAGCTATGGCAGTAGTTGGAGCGAGAAGCATTGCAGCAGCTACTAGACCAAAGGCTAAGGATTTGTTCGACATATGTTTAGACCTCATCAGTCGTATGTTGCTGGAATAAAGATGCTCTTGCAAAACTTAGGAATGATTTGGCTGATGCCAAAAATTAAGCAAGACCTAATGGCTTAATTAAATAGTAGCTACTTTATTTAGTTAGGATGTGGAGAAAAAAATAAGCTATTGATAATAGGCGAAAAAGCTTCAAATTGGTGCAAAACTAGCGAATAAACCCCTTGATAATCAACAATTTCCTTCTAGCTCTTCGTTACTTGACCTGATACACCTTCGCAGTTAACAAGTTTGTCATGACTAGGTGCGATCGCTCTTGTAAAGTTGTTACCAGATTTATTACATTTCAGTTTTGGGGAAATTATGGAAATTGCGATCGTTGCTACAAGACTTGGGCGATCGCTAAAAAATAGATCGCCTTTCAGACAATCTCTTAGGCTTGTTTCCGTAAAAGTTCTTTTGCTTGCGAGTCTTGGCTGATAATATCACCTTTACGATTAAATAAAACAGTACCAACCTTTAAGGCAACATTTGCATATTTCTGCACATAAGCTGTAGCTTTATGACTAATTTTGTCAGCCAGTATCTCGAATACAGATTCTGCTACTCCAAATTCCATCAATTTTTGGTGTGCTGCATCCGCAGTCTTGGCATCTAAAACAGTTCGCACAGCTTCTAAATCACCCCCAGCTGCAATCACAGCGGCACCAATAATTTCTAATTTGGCATCTGCTAGATGACTGGAAACATTGAAAATGCCACCTGCTAATTTAATCAGTTTGCCCTGGTATCCCAATAGCAAGACAGAATTTGCATGGGTTAGTCCAGCTTCTACAAGCATTGCACCAATCCAGTTACCAGTTTGAACAATAGCCGACTCTGGTATGCCTAAACGTTGTGCTACTTGCATACCGTTGCTACCAATGCAAAACACCAAATCAGAACTATCTTTGACTTTAGCTTGCAATTGCAGACGTAATTCTTCCAAGTGGTCAGCGGCAGACAGGGGTTGAGAAATTCCACTTGTTCCTAACAGTGCCAGTCCCTCCACAATCCCAAAAGCTTCATTAGAAGTGCGTTGTGCTAACTGACGACCTTCAGGAAGAATAATCGACACTGTTGCTGTTTGGTCTGGAGGAATGAGTGGGAGTAAATTGGCATCGAATAGGCGACGGGCGTAGCTGTAAATCGCTGCTTCTCCAGAGATTGTTTTTCCCAACCCCTCGCCAGCTTCCAAAATCAAAGCTTGGGACTGCCTCTGTGATAACCTCACCCAAGCCCAAATGGGTGTGTTACGAGTTAAATCTAGATTATCGCCTGGATCGCTAAGCGTGATTGCTAGGGCACTTTCAGGTTCTAGCATCGCTACTTGTAAAACAGAAATCTCTGCTTTTCCCGGAAGAAGGTCAATCTCAACACGTAAATGAGATTCTATGTTTGCACCCAGGTGCATGAAAGCAGCCTTAGCGGCGGCTACTGCAAAAACTGGCAGAGTATAACCAGTACGAGCCATTATGAATTATGAATTATGAATTATGAATTATGAATTATGAAATATATTAAAGCCAGTCCTATGCGACTGGCTTGTTGTTGTAACAAGTTGTAGAGACGTGCCATGGCACGTCTCTACTTGGCAGAAGGTTTGTAGATTTTTGGTTAGACTTATATTTGCCTATGGCGTTGCTGATTTCATGTATGAAAATAATTTTGCGTAATGCCAAAACCCTTGTAGAGAGGGGATATATCGCCTCTCTACATCCGGATTCATAGCGCGATTCAGCAACGCCCTGCCTACTAACCACTAACTACTAACCACTAACAGCCGTAACGCAAAGTTACGTTTATTCACACCAACTCACTTATTCCTTGCAGAATGCATTAGAGTATCCGGAGCGAAAAGAACGTACACTTTCCTGTTCTGGGTTAAACTGATGTCGCAAGACGCAGCCAGTATCGTTACCAATGACATGAATGGATACTGAAGGTGCAAATACTGTTGTTGTCTTGACTGCATGGATGTCACCATCTGGAGGCAAAAGTCTGTAAATATCACCGACCCTGAGTTGGCGTGTTTCAACGATTTCTAATTTGGCGCACCCTTCTACATCGCCTTTATCCACACGGCGGTACACTGTGTCTTCTTGTCTACCTTTATACAAACCAACTAGTCCCCAAGCTAAATGATCCAGAACAGGAGTGGTTGAACTAGGAGGAATTACCAAACTAAAAATAGTCAAAGAACGATCCTGGGAACGATACAGCAACCATTGACCAATTTCACCTCCGATTCTGCTGTCGGGATTCGGTTGCAAAAAACGCTCTGGTAGCCAACCCTGTTTTTTTAGCAGTTGACTGAAATAGGGTTCAAGCGCATTGAGAGTTTCCGCGCGATCGCCGCTACTTGTGCGATAGTTAATGTCAATAGCTACGGCTACGAATTGTCGCAAGTCGGGGCTATCAATAAACCACTGTTCTTCTGCAAGTGGTTCCAGAATGGTAGTATGGCTCATGGAAATTCCTGTTAAAACACCAAAAGAAAATTTCTATTCCAAATTTGGAATAGTTGAGACGATAGTTGCTGTTTGTTACTTCCTTGACTACACCTTAGCTTGCATCAGCATCATGAAAGCTCAACCCTAGGGTGTGTTTTCAAAGTATCAGTTTTGTCATGCTGAACGAAGCGACAGCGTAGTGAAGCATCTCTATAACCCTGATTTTTACGAGATTCTTCGCTTCATTTCATTTCGCTCAGAATGACATTTAGGAGTTTGAAAACACGCCCTAGCCCTTAGTATCCACTTATAGAAATCTGCTTTTCTCAGGTAGTAGATCAAACAGCCACTTTGCTGCCTGTTCCAGCATACTCAAAAAGCAGTTGTATTGCTTTTACTTGCTGAAGCTTACCCCATTTCAATTTTATAACTTTTGCTCTGGAGTTAGTGGTTCATGAACTAAGAGTTCACCTCCAGCGATGAAAATCCTTTCCACGTAGCGATCGCATTAAACAAAGTGCTTCTGCCTTCCTTGAGGTGAATTGCTGTACTTGCGATCAATGAACCCTTGATGTTTAATTGGGCATTGGATTCAAAAATAATTCTATTCAAATTTCAAACAATCACACCGATCAACTTATCAATAACCTACCTAATCAAAGGTAATCTAATTAATTCATAAGCACCACTTTTTCCCAAACTTTGATAATCAGATGAGTGCAAGCCCATTTCTGGAAACTTTTTCGGCTGAGCCAGGACTAATATCGAAGCAGGCTGTGTTTTATTAACTGCCTGACTTCTGATATATTCTCCCCCTGCTGCCGTCATTTTTATGAAAGTTACAGGACGTTGAGTGTAAAAAACAACTGTAGGTTTTTTGAAACCAACCATAACCAATTCTTCACCTGGTTTTTGAGTTTGTACAGCGATCGCCGATAATTCTCGTAAAGGTAATTGACGTTCTTGGTCTACTAAAAATAAAGCCGGAGTCAGAACAAAAATCAAAAATGCTGCAAATGCTACCATATTCACACCGATTAAAAAACGCCAACGGCGACGCAGTAGTAAGGTTGCCAAGATTACCGCACAAACTAACCAGATAATTCCCCCCAAAGCTGTTAAACCCGACTGTTGCAGTAGTTGACGGAATTGAGGAGCAGCAGGATCTATACCTATTAACTGAGGTACGTAAAACAGTGCTACTGCGATCGCTGATATAAACACCACATTTATCCAGCCAGTCCAGAGGAGGGAGGAGGGGGAGAGGGGGAGATGGGGAGAAATGAACAATTCAGAATTTCTCCTACTCCCCCACAGCCCCCAACCCCAGAGGGGACCCCTAGCCCCCACTCTCCCACTCCTCCACTCTCCCACTCCTCCCAAGAGGTCACTCCACAATAGTCCCACGAGAATAGCTGCTGCTGGCATTAAGGGTAAAACGTAGCTGGGAAGTTTAGTGACAGCAATGGTGAAAAAGCCAAAGATACTAACAAACCAGAAAAATGCAAATAAACCAAGTTGCTGCGAACGTTCTTGAGAACGCCAGTACTTGCGCTGCCAAAATTTTAACCGCGCCATTGACAGCGGCAAATAAACTGAGTATGGAGCAAAACCCAGCAATACTACTAGAAAATAAAAATACCAAGGAGCTGTGTGACCGTTGACTACTTCTGTAAAGCGCTCTATGTTGTGGTAGCCAAAAAAGGCGTTAATAAAATTCCAGCCATTGCGCCAAATCACTAGCACATACCAAGGCAGTGATAAGCCCAAGATAATCAGCATACCCAAAAGAAGGCGCATTTCCCGCACAACCTCTCGCAATTTACCCAGGTAAAGCAGAAATACACCAATAATTAACCCTGGTAAGACTATTCCCACCGGGCCTTTGGTCAAAATTCCACCAGCAATTAGTACGTAACAGGCCAAATACCAATTATTAGGGATTGGGGATTGGGGATTAGGGATCGGGGATCGGGAATCGGGAGAAGACGAAGGAGAATTTCTCCCTAGTCCCTCTTGTCCTCCTTGTCCCCTGTCCCCTATCCCCTGTCCCTTATCCCCTATTGCATATCCCAGAAAAAAGCACAACAAAGCTGATGCTATACAACCAGTCAACAGCATATCTGAGACACCCGTTCTTCCCCAAACAATCATTTCGGGACTGAGTGCCATAATAGCGGCTACCAAACAAGCTGTGAACCAACGTCTGGGAGGATAAGAAGCTTGTTTGAGGGCATCTTCTCTTGACAAGTGCCACTGCACAGTATAGAAAGCTAAGCTAATTACCCCCATCGCCGCGATCGCACTGGGAAGACGTACCGCCCACTCATTCACGCCTAAAATAGAATAGGCGATCGCCTGACACCAGTAAATCAAAGCAGGTTTATCGAAACGAGTTTCGCCATTAAAAAACGGTGTGATCCAATCACCCGTAACGTACATTTGGCGGGAAGCTTCGGCAAACAGTGGTTCTGTTTCATCGATCAAGCCAATACTGCCTAAATGCCAAAAGAATGCGATCCCACCAATCAAAATTAACCACAAAATCGACAGCATCACAGCAAGGGCTGGACGCTTGCCAATATTATTTAACAACTGGTCAAAAGCACGAATCGTCATTAGTCATTAGTCATTAGTCATTAGTCAATAGACTATAGTTAACGGTCACTAGTCAATAGTCGTTATTTACTGATGTTTTGTTCTTAGTTATTTGTCTTTTGTCCTTTGTTCTTTGTCAAAAGCTAATGACCAATGACCAATGACTAATGACCAATGACCAATGACCAATGACTATTGACTAAGAATCAACTCCCATTCTTTCTTTTGCGGATTCCACACAGGAGCAGGTGTTTCCCCAACAACATATGGCCCCCAGTAGCGACGGGAACCATCTTGTGCAAAAGCAACTAAAATATCTCCCTTCTCCAGTTTCACGTTACTGTTAGGCAGAGATAAAATTAGCCCCTTCTCACTACCTTCTCCAGGGGCAAAATCCCAATGTGCTGAGACAGGTGGGTTTTTTCCAGAAGGGCTTTTCACTACTGCACGCCGTACAAGTAGAGCAAGACGCACGGGCTGTTCGGTTTGATTGCTCATTCGTAAGCTTCCTTGACCTACCCCTTTGACTGCTGAGCGATCATGATATTTAAGGGGAGATTTTGTAGGAGTAGGAGTGCTTACAGTAGAAGCGATCGCACTTTCTGATTGGGTATTTGAATCTGACTGACTAGAAGATGTATTTGGCTGTGTAGACTCAGACTCAAAGGATACTTTCACTTCATAGCATCCTACAGGCAGCAACAGCAATCCTAAGCAAGCAGTTGCTGCAACAGCGTGACGGTACACTGACGGTTTCATATTGATAGTGATTTAGAAATAAGTATTTTTTCTAGGCTCGTTCAAATAGTAGCCTAATACCAAAACTGGCAATCAAGTTAAATTGACTACCACAGGCTCTCTTGGAGCTAGAATTCAAAAAGATAAGGAAACTCGTGGCTCCCACATAGAAGGGTTTAGTCCGAACCCCATAGTGTACAGGGAATTAGGCACATTGGGATTAGGAACTGGAAGGATTGAGTATAAACACAGAAGGAAGTTTAGGAAAAAATTCCTTGATGCTTCGCTTTTTTGTTTGCACTCGCTCAAGATGATATAATTTAATAATTTTAATATTCACCCCAAAACCTCAGAAAACCCTGATACAATCCACACAACTTTATGCTAAACCTAAATATCCTCAAAATGGGATATTTAATGAGATTTTGATTTAGCAATGCCTCACTCATGCAAAACACTCGTCTTAACACCCTGTTTAATACCATTGTTAGGCGGTTAGAACAATGGATTTTCAATCCTTGGCGGCGGATATCGATACTGATAATCAGTTTATTGTTTGGTTTTTTCCTGGGAAGCGCAGTTGCTACTACAGCTGGACAAACAGCTGAATGGGATATTGTAGTAGCTGGAACTTTAGTATTAACAACAGAAATTGCCAACAGAATATTTTACAATCGCAGCGTTATGGGGCGACAAATATTCTGGGTACAATCCATCAACTATCTAAAAATTGGCCTCACTTATAGTCTGTTTTTGGAAGCATTTAAGTTGGGATCTTGAGGAGACGAGAGAATGGGAGAGTGGGGGGAAATGTAGAGACGCGCCATGGCGCGTCTGGGAGAGTGGGGGAGTGGGGGATGGGGAGATGGGGGAATAACCATTAACCACTAACTACTAACCACTAACTACTAACAAGTGACCAATGACCAATGACCAATGACTAATGACTAATTATGAAACTTTTGGGATCGCACCAGAAAAAGTGGATGAATTTATACAAACGCGAGCTTCCTGCGGAAGAGCTACGCTAACGCATTTATTTAAATCTGTCTATCCTGATTTCAGTGAATTCTGCCAAACTCATCTCCAGATGCAACCAGATACCATGCCAGAGGTATTATGGAATTTGTGGCTACCTTTGGGTATAAAAATAGCTTGGCAACGGCAAAAACTCGGTCGTCCCTTGATTCAAGGTATTTTAGGAGGACAAGGCACTGGCAAAACAACTATGTGTCAGGTTCTCTCCTTGATTCTCCGACACTTGGGATACCATGCCCTGAGTTTGTCTTTGGATGATTTGTACAAAACTTATCGCGATCGCCAAATTCTTCAACAGCAAGATCCACGATTGATTTGGCGCGGCCCGCCGGGAACTCACGATGTTGAGCTAGGTTTAACTGTACTCGATCGGATTCGCAACTGTGAACTGCCAGTAGCAGTTCCCCGCTTTGATAAATCAGCGCACGGTGGTGCTGGCGATCGCACTACTCCAGAAATCGTGGCGAATGCAGATATTGTCTTATTTGAAGGTTGGTTCGTAGGTGTGCAACCAATCGATCCTGCCGTTTTCGATCGCCCACCACCACCAATTTTTACAGCTGAGGATAAAGCATTTGCCCGTGACATGAATCACAAACTCTACGATTATTTACCACTGTGGCAAAGATTAGATAGCTTAATCGTGCTGTATCCCAAAGATTACCGCCTTTGTGTTGAGTGGCGCAAGCAGGCAGAACGGCAAATGATTGCTGCTGGCAAATCGGGAATGAGTGATGCAGAAATTGAGCAATTTGTCAATTATTTTTGGCTTTCTCTCCATCCAGAATTATTCATCAAGCCGTTGGTTGAATCACCAAAATTAGTTGATTTGGTGATTGAGGTAAATTCCGACCATAGTTTTGGTGCTGTTTATAGACCAATACGGTTCAGTTAAGGTTTTGATCTACCCCTTTTAGGTGCGAGTCTTGAAATGATTAATTTGTCTTGGTGTCTTGGTGTCTTGGTGGTGAAAAAGATCATCTTTAAACCACTAAGACACTAAGACACAAAGAGTACTAACTGAACTGTATTGGTTTATAAACCAAATCATATCAGGTTCGGGTGAACACTTATCATATTTGTCAGGGTCGGTAATCGGTAATGGGAAAAACCAATTACCAAGCTATAGTTCTAAATCCCATCAAGTGTTAGCAGCCAAAGCTTGATTAATATGGATTAACAAATCTTCCATTGATATTGATCTGGGTAAAATTTCGCTAGTAATTGCACCTGCGGCATTTTCTAATAGATTTTCTTCAGAAATATGAGGATTTAATCGCTGGTCGAGTATTAAAACAGGTGGTAATTTTACAGGTAACTGCCCTAGTGTTTGCAGTGCTGAATATACTTCTTTTGTAATATTGGATTCTCCCAAGCAAATGAGCAACAAATCAACACTTTCGTGACGAAGTTGTTGTAGCATTTCTGCCCAAGATCGGCTCATCGTAGCTTTAAGTCCAGCAGTTTGCAGATACTGAATTAAAGCTTGGAACCACTCAGAACCGCGGGAGATAGTCAGAGGTTTTAAGTCTTGGGTAGAAAAAGAGGCATTTTCCTTGAGACTCAAATTTGCCAATGCAAAGTTTTCTTGTGAGCGATCGCCCTGCATGTGCTGACGCTTTGCTTCTGGTAAATCTGGCAATATTGCCAAATCTACAACCAAGATGCTAGGAGGACAGCAAATGCCTGCTGCTATTTGCAGTACTGACAATAGGGCGTCTATTTTCTTGTCGTTACTGTTGTCTGCGTGTGAATTCATTAAGCAAGGAAACACAGACAATCCTGCTATTTGGGAAGCTGTCTGCGTAGTTGCCACATCACAGGTAACGAGTGGTAGAGTTGCTAAACGAGGATGCTTGCTGAGTTTTTGTAAGTAAGTCCCTGATGCTGGCATTTCTGCATCCAGCAAGACTACATCGAACTGCCAAACCCTAGCCAACAATTCTGCCTGTTCTATATCATCCACTTCTATAACCCGGTGCTGTTGTAGCAATGGGTGGAAATCTACCAGGCAGTCCCCCTCAGGATTAACCAATCTGAGAATTCGCAGTGGGGTATGAATAGGAGAAGCTTCGCGTTCCGCTTCCTGCTGCTTTCCCTGCGGTATGGCACACAAACTTTCTAACAGCGGTGCTAAAAACTGATGTTCCACAGGCAAACTCAAGAAACCATCAGCGCGGTTGGCAAATGCTTGCTCTTTTTCGGCTCCTGTTGCTGTCACAATCACGGGAATTTGGCGTGTGGTAGCATCTGATTTGAGCAAGGTTAGTACATCCCAGCCCGAAAGCAGGGGTAGTAAAGGATTGAGGAATATCGCTTGCGGTTGCAAGCGTCGGGCTTTTTCTACTGCTTCGCATCCCGATCGCGCAATCACCACCCGATAACCCAAACCTGTAAGCTGTTCGGTCAAATCTTCAATATACCGGGCTACCCCCTCCACAACCAATACTAAGCTGTTAAGGTGATTTTGAGGAGGAGGGATGGAGGGAGTGGGGGAGGATGTAGAGACGCGCCATGGCGCGTCTGAGCGTGGGAGATAGCCTGGGGTTTTAATCCTAGGAGGGGAGGTAAGCGAAGATTGGCTATTTTCTCTCCCTCTGGCTTTCCCCCCTTCTCCCTCTCCGATTTTCTGGGGAGGACTTGGCGGTAACAATAAAGTAAACTGGCTGCCTTTGCCTTCCCGAGATAAAAAGGTAACGTCGCCACCGTGGAGACGAGCGAGTGCCCTTGTTAACACCAATCCCAGTCCTGTACCCTCAAACTGGCGGGTAAGGGGATTTTCCAACTGTTGAAATTTTTGAAAGATTAAATGCTGTTGATGCTCAGGAATACCAATGCCTGTATCCCAAACTGTAAACGCAATCCAACCTTCCCAGCGATTGACTCGCAGCCCAATTTCACCACCTGTTTCGGTGAACTTAAAGGCATTGGAAAGTAGGTGTACTAGCATCTGGCGCAGGCGAAATTCATCTGCAACAATTTCCTCTAAACCTGGTTCAATTGTGAGACTGAATTGGTGTTCGTCTGATGTTGCGTGCGGTTGGTGAGAAATTGTGGTTCTGCGACTTTGAGCGTGGATAGCTTTTGCTTCACCGACAGCGCGATCGCAAACTGCACGAATTTTCACACTTGCTGGCATCAACTCCATTTGTCCCGTTTCCATGCGGGTCAAATCCAAAATATCATTCACCACACTCATGAGATGGCGTCCGCTTTGATGAATTAGTCCAGCATAACGGGCTTGACGCTCATTGAGTTCTCCTAACTGCTTATCTACGAGCAATCGCGATAACCCCAAAACTGCTGTCAGGGGAGTTTTTAATTCGTGGCTAATACACGCTAAAAACTCATCTTTTAACCGATTCAATTGGATTAAATCGGCATTTTTCGCCGCTAATTCTTTGCACAGTTGTTGCTGTTCGGTGACATCTGTAGCTAACATCAGCCACAAATCCGGATGAATTGCTGTGTCTGGCTGGGGACTTTCGATTTGCAAATCGGGACTATCTAGAGGAATTTTGGCAAATTGCCAAACTCGCTCTTGACCATTTTGCACTTCGACAACGCAGGTGCAAGTACCCTGTTGGCTATCTAAAAAGCAGCGGTTTTTACCAGAAGATAATTGTGGAGACTCCGGCAGGTTGTTGACATCAGCCAAAAGTTTGATAGATGTAGACTGCGCTTGGTAGTGATAGTCATTCTTGGTGGGATTGCCAACTGCTTTGGTAGTAGCGTATGCAGGATTTGTGACAATTGCGGGAGTAAGTATTGCTTCTACTTGTTGTCTGATTCCTTCTGGATCTTTTAATATTCCTAATTGCTGCCACCAAGCTGGATTTTGCGTTACTATCTCGCCTGTACCAGTTTGCAACATTAAAGGCCAAGGCAGCCTTTCCAACAACTGGATCAATGGCTGATGTTGCAATAGAGATGGATTTTCCGCTATTCCCTCTTTTGTTGACTTTGGAGCCATAGGTACTTTGCGGCGGCGGGATTTTACCTTGGGGGAAGCCACCCAAGCAGCTGGTTTGGAAGCATCATCGACTTCCCGGAGGATGGGGGAGTGCTTGCTTTCATCAGTTTGAATTTCCCCTCTCTGGTTCGCCCAAAATTGCAACAGGCGCGAACTATCTACAAGCCCGAAAAATTTTCCGTCAGAGTCAATTAGTGCCCAATCTCGGTTATTATTATTTTGGTTTTTTTGCGATCGCAAAAACCAACCAAATTCTTCCACACCCCAAGCAGCTGGTACAGTTTGTATTGGTTCAACCAAGTTCTGCAAATTCAAAGCTCTAGCTTTAGCGTTACCTGCTTGATTTGCTGCTAAAACTTGTGGTAGCAAACGAGCAGAATAAAGTACCCCAACGGGACTTTGTTGCTCATTCAACACTACCAGGCGATCGCACTGCTCTTGCTCGAAAATTTCCAGCACGATCTTCACAGTAGATGTTTCCAGGCAGCTGGGTACGGTGGTGATAAATTCATAAAGCGGGTACTTGAGCATTGACATAAGATTTTGGGGGTTATTCTTCATGTAGAAGCATCCAGCATCACCAAGCTACCAATCTAGTGATGATTTACACGCTTCCAGCTATATCCTCACCTGTGACAACTGCAACGCCTTGAACACAAGGAGCTTTACTCTTTAAGAGTTCGTTCCAGTGACAGCATTTGGTTGTGCTGCTTGAAAGTTCGAGGCTAACCACCCTACCCGACCGGAAGCCACCTTTTGGATAAGGCAGTTTATAACAGCGATCAGCCACCACCCACACCGAGAGCTTATGTCACCAGTATTTGGTGTTAAAACTCTACTTCGATAGCGACAGCTAAGACAATTATGGCTCCAAAGATTCGCTCTAGAACCTTTAGGAATTATAATGATTTAGAATGCGACAATCGTTTAACTTCGTTTAAGTATCTTATCAAGGAGTAAACTAGAAAAATCTATATTTCGGTAGATATAAAGTTGTCACTCAGAGATTCAAAGACACAGCCCAGAAAGTAAAATCTGTGTCAGCAAATCTTCACTCTAGTTCTAAAAGTCCCATTGACGAGCATTTACAACACATTCTTCCTCTGCATTTTCTCCTCCTCAAAAAACCACTAAGTACTTATTCTCAAGTAAATTTGTAACAGTTGTTAATAAGACTGTACAATTTGTTAAAACCCAGGGCAACCTACAGATAACTTCATAAAGTTACTCCACAACTACGTGAACTGGGAAATGGTTTGCTATATTACCAAAATCTGCTAAATTCACTACTCTTAGTCAAGATTGTTAAGGAGGTCTAGATACTAGAAAAATCTTGATGGTGTCAACAAAGCAATCGATCGCGCCAAATGTTCTAGTGTGGATAAATGACGCAATTCACTTGACATTTGCCACTAATACCAATAAAAAAATCCTTCCTTTACTGAAGGTCAAAATTAACTTTTTACTGAAGTGGTTGCAACAAACAAGAAAACAGAAACAATCCGAATTTACATATAGTTTGGATGCCAGCAGCGAAAATTTCAGCAAATGACAACAGCCGAGCAACAGGCATTTTTACAGGAACTAAAATCAGAGTACCGCAAAATTCTTATAAATTACTTTACCACAGACAAAACACTGCAAGAGAAAATTGATAAATTTATCAATGCAGTATTTTGTGCTAATATTCCTGTGCCGCAAATTATAGAAATTCACATGGAACTAATTGATGAGTTTTCCAAACAGCTAAAATTAGAAGGACGTAGCGACGAAGCATTGCTAGATTACCGCCTGACGTTGATCGATATTTTAGCTCACTTATGTGAATTGTATAGGCGATCGCTTCCTAAATAGGGTGATGTTATAGAAGTAAGCAAATGTTGTTTTCGTGCAGGAAATACAAGAAATTAGAAGACCCAAACACCAAAAACTAAACTCTTCGTCTTTTTTATAAGTTAGGTTTATTTATTTTATAAGTTAGATTTATTTTAGCCATGATGTACTAGCACTGTCAAACCTATTTCAATTGTTTTGATGTTAACCCTGCCCTACATTGCCACAAATATCAACTACATTTTGTTGTTTCATCTTCACCTGAAACTTGTCGCTCTATGAATCAAGTAAGAAAGACTTATGTTCTCAAGCTGTACGTAGCAGGGAACACCCCTAACTCTGTCAGAGCATTAAAAACACTTAAGAACATCTTAGAACAAGAATTTAAAGGAATTTATGCATTGAAAGTCATAGACGTACTAAAAAATCCGCAACTAGCAGAGGAAGATAAAATATTAGCCACACCGACATTATCTAAAATACTGCCTCCACCCGTTCGTAAAATTATTGGTGACTTATCAGATAGAGAAAGAGTACTGATTGGTTTAGATCTGCTATATGAAGAACTGATTGAGGAGGAGCAACTTCAAGAGTAGACCATAACACACAGAAAAAGTTAGGATTTAAAGTTTAATTAATATAATAACTGGGTTAAATTCCCATTTGTGAAGTATAAAACAGCAATGAGAGAAAAAGACCAACCAGAGAAAAACAACGCACCCTTACTTGGGGGTGTAGAAAAAATTCGTACGATGATAGAAGGGTTTGACGATATTAGTCATGGCGGATTACCTGTAGGTAGAACTACCCTGGTCAGCGGTACCTCTGGAACTGGCAAAACTTTATTTTCTCTCCAGTTTCTTTACAATGGTATTAGCTATTTTGAAGAACCAGGTGTATTTGTCACCTTTGAAGAATCCCCCAATGATATCATCAAAAATGCCTGTATTTTTGGCTGGGATTTGCAACGCTTAATTAGCGAAGGAAAGTTATTTATTCTGGATGCATCTCCAGATCCAGAAGGACAAGATATTGTTGGTAACTTCGACCTTTCGGCACTAATTGAGCGCTTGCAATATGCGATTCGCAAATATAAAGCCAGAAGAGTTAGTATTGACTCAATCACAGCAGTATTTCAACAATATGAAGCGATAGGAGTAGTGCGGCGAGAAATTTTTCGCTTGGTAGCGCGACTCAAACAACTCAACGTCACCACCATCATCACTACAGAACGTACAGAAGAATACGGGCCAGTTGCCTGTTTTGGGGTAGAAGAATTTGTCTCCGATAATGTAGTAATAGTCCGCAACGTCTTAGAAGGAGAACGCCGCCGCCGCACCATTGAAATTCTCAAATTGCGCGGTACGACACATATGAAAGGCGAATATCCTTTCACAATTACTAATGAAGGGGTAAACATTTTCCCACTAGGGGCAATGCGGTTAACTCAAAGGTCTTCCAATGTACGAGTGTCTTCTGGAGTGAAAACCTTAGATGATATGTGTGGCGGTGGCTTCTTTAAAGATTCGATTATTTTGGCAACAGGAGCTACAGGTACAGGTAAAACATTATTAGTAAGCAAATTTCTGCAAAATGGCTGTAACAACGGCGAAAGAGCAATACTATTTGCCTATGAAGAATCACGTGCCCAATTGTCACGGAACGCTTACTCTTGGGGAATTAATTTTGAGGAATTAGAACGTCAAGGATTGCTGAAAATAATTTGTACCTATCCTGAATCTACTGGTTTAGAAGACCATCTGCAAATCATCAAATCAGAAATTGCTGAATTTAAGCCATCTCGGATCGCCATAGATTCGCTCTCAGCCTTAGCGCGGGGTGTGAGTAATAATGCATTTCGGCAATTTGTGATTGGTGTCACTGGTTACGCTAAACAAGAAGAAATTACAGGTTTTTTCACGAATACAACCGATCAATTTATGGGGTCGCATTCAATCACTGACTCTCATATTTCCACAATTACTGACACAATTTTGATGTTGCAGTATGTAGAAATTCGTGGAGAAATGTCACGGGCAATTAATGTATTTAAAATGCGCGGCTCTTGGCATGATAAGGGTATTCGCGAATACAACATTACAGCTGACGGGCCAGAAATTAAAGATTCTTTCCGTAATTACGAAAGAATTGTCAGCGGAGCGCCAACTCGCGTTAGTATCGATGAAAAGGCGGAATTATCGCGAATTGTCCAGAGTTTTCAAGACAAAGACAGTTCCGATTCTTCTAGTTAGCATCGTGTTATATTCTGTGGTGAAAAAACGGTTTGAAGCCGCTTAATTTTTGTGTGAGGGGATGCGGTGAAAGGACAGATCATATTACATAGTTTCTTGCCCAGTGTCACAGCAGCAGTATTAACCACTCAACCCGCTTGGGCGCAGCAGGTAGTCTCTCCCAGTTTTTCTGGTGCTACCCATAGTGGAAGTTTTGTAGGTGAAAACACAAAAATCCAATATGCTGCTGACGGCAAGAGTTTTGCAAGTGCGATCGCCCCAGCGGATGGGACGAACGGCAACAAGCAGCAGTTGAAGAGTAAAAACACTGGGGCGATAATCACCCAAGCAGTGGGTGTACCAATAGGAAAAATTTCTGGGAAAGATGAGGGAGCGAATTTCAGCTTGACACCAACTGCCCATCAAACCCAGCAATTAGAGGCGGTTGGCTTCAACTCGTTCGGCGTCTACAGTGCAGATTTACAGCCAGAAACACAGCAAATTGCCACTTCAGGTGGTGCTGTATTTACAGCTGCCAATCAAGTAACTGTACCAGAAAAAAGTCGGGAAGAGCCTGCACCAGCCAATGCCAAACAGAGGAGGCGCGATCTCAGTACCCGGGTCGACTCAACAAATTCCCCTTCTGTTGTTCCTTCGAGCAAATCAGAAGACAGGATGAGTAGTGCGATCGCCCGCCAGCGATTAAAAACTCTATTAAAAAATAGAGTTATTCCTACTGCTACCTCCACAGCAAAAGTAATCTCCATTCCAGAACAGCCTTTGCCCGATTCTGCTTTTGAAATGCCAGTTGTAGTCAAGTCAAATCTTGACACAAAATTCTCACCATCTTTACAAAATATCGCCAAAGGTTCAGGAGCGGCAAAGCTGCTAGAAGTGCAAAATTGCTCGCAGTACATGACAGTAAGCTTTGACTCACCTGCGTGCCTACAACAAAATCCCACGGATCTGTTAGCGCAAGCACCTTCCCCTACACCGACAGCGCCAACAACTCCCACAACTCCAACCATGCCTGTTACTCCTACACCAACAGCGCCAACAACTCCCACAACTCCAACCACGCCTGGTGCTCCTAATCAAGTAGTGCCTGGTGTTCCCAGTCCCAGAGTGCCGGTTGTTTCTCCAACTCCAAAATCACCAGTTACACCTGCGCCTAATTACCTCAACCCCAACCCCAATCCCTTGCGATTTCCTACAAGACCAGAGGAAGTCAGGCAGAAGGGAATACAACCGATTACTCTAGAACAGGCTGTAGAGCTAGCACAGCGTAATAATACGGATCTGCGGGTAGCTTTATTAGAACTAGAACGCGCTCGGGCTGCTGTGCGGGAAGCTCAAGCTGCTTTGTTTCCTACTCTTGATTTAAACGCTCAGATTAATCGTCAGCAATCTGCTTCTAGTCAGCTACAAGCTGAACGGTTAGAGCGAGCACAACGGGGTCTGCCAGAAGAACTTCGCGAGTCACCCTCAGATGAAGCCACTACGGCCTTCACAGGTACAGCACAACTGGTTTATAACCTTTATACTTCTGGGAGACGCTCAGCCAACATTGGCGCTGCTGAACAACAGGAACGTTTCCAAGAATTAGATGTTCTGCGTCGGTCTGAGGAAATTCGCCTCAATGTTGCTCAGAACTATTACGATCTGCAACAAGCAGATGAAAATGTACGCATTGCTGAGTCTGCTGTCAGGAATGCCGAAGTCACTTTGCGAGATGCACAAGCCCTAGAAAGGGCTGGTGTGGGTACGCAGTTTGATGTGCTGCGAGCACAGGTAACTTTAGCAAACGCTCAACAAGATTTGAGTCAAGCTGTGTCTCAGCAAGTAACTGCCCGCAGTCGGTTAGCGACTACGTTGAATATACCAGGGTCTCTCAGTGTCAGTGCAGCAGACCCTGTGAGATTGGCGGGTCTTTGGAATCCGACCCTGGAAGAGACGATCGTGCTAGCCTATCAAAACCGTCCGGAACTGCAACAGCGGTTAGCAGAACGTAACATTAGCCAGCAGAGACGGCGTCTGGCGTTAGCAGAGAAAGGACCACAAGTGAGTTTAGTTGCTAACTACAACCTGTTAGATCAGTTCGACGATCAATTTAGTGTTACAGACGGATATTCTTTGGGAGTGCAAGCTAGCCTGAATTTATTCGATGGAGGATCGGCAAGAGCGAGGGCAGATCAACAAACAGCTAATATCAAGATTGCTGAAACTCAATTTAGTGACACGCGCAATCAAATCCGCTTTCAGGTAGAACAAGCCTATGCTCAATTGAGAACTAGCTTGGATCAGGTGCAAACTGCCAATATTGCATTAGAACAAGCCAGAGAAGCTTTACGTCTAGCGCGTTTGCGATTCCAGGCAGGTGTCGGCACTCAAACAGATGTCATCGCTGCCGAAAACGATCTGACAAGAGCAGAAGGCAATAGCGTCCAAGCAATTTTGGATTACAACCGCGCTTTAGCTACCCTACAACGGTCTGTCACCGCCAGAGGATTAGGCCGAGCTGGTAGTTAGCCCGTATTATTTGGGTAATTGATTGAGCAGAGGAGGGTTTCAATAACTAGTGCAGTGCGGCAAAAATAACTACGCACTAAAAAACTAAAAAGCTGACTATATAAGTTTTGCAACCCCTGCGGTTGGAAGTGTTGAGTATTGACACAGAAGTGGTAAGAAAAATGCTTGCCACTCAGTTTGTCTTGGCGCTTACTCTTGATGTTGTTCGATTTTCAACGGCGATCGCCGCAACAACACTTAAGCTCAAAATCTCGGCTATGGCGTTCACAATCACCCACTTTTCCCATACAAACAAGTTGCGCTCTCAAATGTAATGGTTCGAGATAATTTGCCTTAGCGCATTTGTGACAACACAAAACCGATTGTTAACGCTTAATTACACTGACTTTTATACTAACCCTCTCGGGGATGGCACCGCATCCCCAGTCATGCGATCGCATGACTAGGATAAATTTTTGATGCTCTTTTGCCTACATGAGAAATACAGCAACTGGGGAAGATTCGGCGGCGAAGTGGAGTGCGGGCGTGCGGGCTGCTACAATCGAGACTACCACCCACAAGTCTTCCTGCCCGTACCAGGCACCGCCGAATAAGGGCGCAGTGTTCCCCAGTTGCGTCAATGTTCCCAGTCCCGGTTTTTTGTTAACGATCGCTTGACTTTCAAGACAGTCGCTACAATTTAAGGTTTACTTTATAAATCATCTCTAAATAGAATCTGCTGAAGAAGTGCCAAAGCGGTATCCTTTACCATAGACGCTATGAATTAGAGGTGTTTCACCAGTTAACTCTATTTTGCGTCGCAGCAAACGCATCAAAGCAGCAATGACATTACTACTAGGTTGTTCGTCATCTTGCCATAAATGTTGCATAATCTGAGCGTGAGTCAGCAGCTTGCCAGTGTTTTCCATTAAGTATTGCAGCAGCTGGCTCTCTTTTTCAGATAGTTCAATTATCCTTCCTTGTCGATATGCTACTTGGTTTTCTGGGTCGAGTTCTAGATCCGCTACCGTCAAGCGACCTGTGGGTGTACCAGGCGTCTCTCGACCAAAACGTCGCAACAAAGCCCGGACTCTTGCCAATAACTCCCGCAATTCAAAGGGTTTGATTAAATAGTCATCCGCACCAGCATCTAAACCTTCGACTCGGTCATCGAGAGTATCTTTGGCAGTGAGAAACAGTACTGGCGTCGTAACGCCTTGACGGCGCAATTCCTGACAAATCTCCAGTCCCGTTTTTCCAGGAAGCATCCAATCTAAAATCAATAAGTCATAATTGCCTGTTTGTGCCAACTGGCTACCACTTGTACCATCATAAGCAGCATCAACACTGTATCCCTCCCGAGTTAACACCCGACTCAAGGGGTCAGTCAGTTCAATTTCATCATCAACTACCAAAATTCGCATGATCAGCCATCAGTTTTTAGCTATCAGCTTTCCTGTATTATTATCATGCTGACCGCTGACGCTATTTATGCTTACTGTTGCACTGCCAAAAGGTGAACTTCTCAAACATAGCATCAAACTTCTACAAACTGTAGGGTTTGATTTTAGTGCTTTTTTAGACTCAGGTAATCGGCAACTGCAAATTACTGATACCAATGGAAAAGCGAAAGGACTATTAGTAAGAGCGCAAGATGTGCCGGTTTACGTAGAGTATGGTCAGGCACAACTGGGTATTGTTGGTTACGATGTGCTGCGGGAAAAAAAGCCGCAAGTAGCACATTTGGTTGATTTAAGGTTTGGCTATTGTCGGATGTCGGTAGCGGTAAAGCAATCAAGTTCTTACCGATCGCCCTTAGATTTACCCGCACATGGTAGAGTTGCTTCTAAATATGTAAACTGTGCACGTGAATATTTCCACAGTCTGGATTTACCCGTGGAAATCGTGCCACTATATGGTTCTGTGGAATTAGGGCCAATTACAGGCATGTCTGAGGCAATTGTAGATTTGGTTTCTACAGGGCGGACACTGCGCGAAAATGGTTTGATGGAAATTGCGGTGCTGTATGAAAGTACGGCGCGGTTGATTGCCCATCCTTTGAGTTATCGCCTGAATACAGATAATCTCAGCGATTTGATTGACAAATTGCGCCAAGCGACATTGGCGGAGGTATAACACTGTATCCCTTTGTGCCTTGGTGTCTTAGTGGTTAATATGAGTTTGTTGTGAACCACCAAGACACAAAGACACTAAGTACAGCTTTGTCTAAAATCGTAGCGTTTTTAAACGCAGAGGCTCGCAGAGTATTTCAGAATTGTATTCGCTACGAATTTATAAAATGTTGTACTAAGCAAAATCTTATTTGTACCACTCGTACTTTAACAAAGCTACAAAGCCTGCCAATGATATATAGTTGCTTGTTCAGATGCGTTTCAGATAGTTTACCCATCTACCGTTTCTAAGTTGGCAGACAGTACAAGAGCGATCGCAAAACATGAACAAGCGTAAGGTGCTTTATGGTTGTTATGGCGCGATCGCTCCAACTCAGCTTTTATCATACTGCTTACACTTCAGATTAATGGCTTGTCCGTACATTTCTAAGAACTCTCGCATCATAACTGTTGGTAAAACTGAACTTGTACCGACACCTGCTCAAAACAGCCTTAACAAGCACCTCAGAGGGCTAAAGTTACCGTTTAGCGGTTGCAAGTAACCTTTGTAATTTCGCTGCAACGAGGTTGTTAGGCTGTGTCCATTAACCTTTCACATGCGTGTAAGAGCCGCTACCTTAGTCAGCTTATCTGTGTTCAATCCCTCTAATTCATCGAGATGTAGCCAACCCTCTTTGACCAATCTAGCAAAGACAAAGATGAGAACTGAATATCTGTAGTCGTACTTGCCATCTATCTCGTGTCTCCTTGCACTTAAGAAATCGTGTAACCGCCACATATCATCAAGCTCTGCAATCGTACTTGCTTTTGAGCGAACTTCCTCGATCAAAGCATTGATTTCTCGCTCATAGGCTTTCTCGAAGGCTTCTTGAGCTACCTTTTTCTCTGTCTTAGACCATTCAATGTCACTCACTTGCATCATTAACCCTACAATCTACGCGGTCACTTATTTTATGGGCTTACGCCATTTGCTCAGAATAAGGGAGCGCCCTTGATCGCAGAGCGCTCACACAATCATTCACGGTGTACTTACACTGAGCATTTCTCTAACGAACCAGATTTAAAAGTTCTTTGGGAGATGCCAGCAAATCAATTGCCACAAAGAAAATTTTGTTCTGAGGATTGAGCAAGAACCGCCAAGCCATATTCATTCCCACAGCAGCACCAAACCAAGGAGTTTGCACTTTGCCAGTGACTTTCACCTGGGTGTAACCATCTTCTACCGGTTCAGAAATCCCGCGTTCCGGAATTAACTTAAGGTTTTGGCATTCTTCCTTAAAAAACCGAAGGATGGCATCTTTCCCAACGATCGGTCTTTGGAAAGGAGGTTGCAGGGCACCGTCAGGGGTGAATAGTTCAATTAGTGCCTCAAAGTCATTGGCGTTCAAATTGTCCATGTAGCTCAGCACCGTTGGATTGGTAATGCCTTCGATAGTGACTTGAGTGCGCTGTGACGTCTGTTTGGGGGCAACAACAGGTTCAGCAACTTTGGTATAGTCGCCCAGTTTGCTCGGATCAAACCCCATATCCACTACGGCATTGCGTAAGACCGTAATTTGTTGACCTTGATCCAGTTCTCTAACTGCTTGCAGTACCGCTGAAGCATTGGCAGAAAGCTGATAACCCGCTGGAATCGGAGCTACAATACCTTGATCCATCCATTGCCCAAGCTGATACCAGAACCCTAGCTTGATATTTGGAGACCAAGTAGCGTAGGTACGGCAAATCGGTGTATCAGCGTGGTTTGCCAGGTCACACATAACCTGCGTTTGCTCAGAGAAAGTCATTTGCCGAATTTGATTCAAGGTTGCTTCTGCAAACTGCATACTAGCAGCCCCTGGAGCAGCAACTGTAATTGTCTTACCCATTTCAAGATAAGCGAACCAAGTCCATGCTAGTTGGTCTTCGGCACTGAGCTGATTGAATCTAGCGATCGTGGCTGGTACTGCATCAGCCGATAAAGTATTAGGGAAAATACTACGGGCTGAGTCAATAGTAAATGGCATATTATACCTAACCTTACTAGATTTGCAACTGGCTAAAAGATAGAATTCAGAGCATTTGGGCGATATAACATCGCCTCTCGAATATTAAAATATCATGAAAGTTATAAATAATTAATAAAAATTTACATGCCTTTCAAAAAGATCTCTTCGTCTAATGGCAGTCAGGATCAAATATATAGCTGTGTAATTGTGCGATCGCTCCGTGTTAATTCCTGTGATTGATTGAATGAATAAATACCTAAATCTTTGTGCCTTAGTGTCTTGGTGGTTAATATCAGCGTATTTCTTACCAACCAAGACACCAAGTAAAATGAAAATTGCTGCATCAAAAACTCTTGTTAATTATTCCCCATAGTGTCCGCCAGTCACCTTACCCCGGAAGACAATGTACTGATAGATGTTGTAGAACAACATCACGGGAATCAACGCACCAATGAAAATAATCATGAAGACAAGCGCACTGGGATCGGCGGCGGCTTCATAAATAGTGATTTGAGTAGGAATGATGTAGGGGAACACAACCATTGCCAACCCAACGAACGTGAGCAAAAACAGCAGAATTGTCCAGATAAAAGGCGCTCTTTCTCGTTTGCGAAACAGACTTCTAATTAGTAGCGAAATGAATAAAACTCCCAGTAACGGAATCAGCGCAAAAATGTAAACTTGCGGACGATGAAACAAACGCTCTCTGGCGTACTCATAAAATATCGGAGTTCCAATCGTAATCAAAATGGCTCCGATTAACGTTGTTACAGCCGCAATTTTGGCTGTTTTATAGTGGGTTTCCTGCAATTCGCCTGTAGTTTTCCAAATCAAGTAAGTTGAACCAATCAGGACGTAACCTTGAATCAGCGTCAAAGCCACCAATACAGTCTGCCAACTTAACCAATCCCAAGTCGTACCAATAAACTGACCTGCTTCATTTACCTGAATTCCCTTCAGTACACCGCCAAGGGCAAATCCTTGACCCAATGCTGCCAGAAAACTCCCCGCGCCAAAGGCAAAGTTCCAAAATAATTTACGTTGGGCTTGTTCGCGAAACTCAAATGCTACGGCACGAAAAATCAGCCCAAACACCATCAAGATGATTGGGATGTATAAGGCATTGAGGATTGTGGCATAGGCGAGGGGAAATGCTCCAAACAAACCGCCTCCCATGAGAACTAACCAGGTTTCGTTAGCATCCCAAACGTTACTCAAGCTGGTCATCAAAATGCCACGGCGTTCTTCGGTGGAAGCTGTCAGGGACAAGATTCCCACCCCTAAGTCAAACCCATCCAGCATGACATAGAGAAAAAGGAAAAGGGCTAAAATGCCGAACCAAACCTGTGGCAGAAAATAACTTAGCGTCTCCATATAACCTCCTATTGCTGTGCTTCTACGGGACGCTCATCTGGAACAAATTCACCAGGAGTCGTATCTACAGCGGGTTTGGTTTCCACACCCGGTATGGGCAGGTCTAGCCTGGGGCCCCTGCGGATAATGCGGCTACCAAAGTACAAGTAACCAATAAACAAAATGCTGTAAGTTACGGCAAAGGCAGTTAAAGACACGAGAACATTGGTAGCGGGTACATGGGAGGCTGAATCGGCTGTGCGGAGTAGCCCATAGACTGTCCAAGGTTGACGTCCTACACAGCGCACAATCCAACCCGAATCTACTGCGATATATCCTAAAGGAGCCGCAAAAATCCAGGCACGCATCAACCAACGCTGTTGGGCGATATTTTCCGCCGAGAGTTTACCACGTAGCCACTGTAGGGTACTCCAGAGCATTAACCCTGCCAATAAGAAGCCAATACCCACCATGATACGGAAAGAATAGTAAATTAGACCGACTAAATGAGGGCGATCCTCCGGTTTCCACTCCTTTAACCCACGCACAGGTGCCGATAGCTGTTGTTTGAGTTCCAAAAGGTATCCTAAGGCATTGGGGATGGCAATTTCCCAGTCATTCTTTTCTGTTTTTTCGTTAGGCAATGCCACAATACTCCAATTGGCAGATTGACCAGCCGGGATTGTGTCCCACTGGGCTTCCATTGCTGCCAGTTTTGAAGGTTGATAGTAATACACTTGTTCGGCACTTAAATGCCCAATGTATATCTGCAATGGGGCAACTGCGATCGCTGCTGCTAAGGCAATCTTCAAAGCTTTAGAAAAGAAGGCTGGCTGACGATTGTTGAGAATGTACCAGGCACTTATTCCACCAATTACAAACAGTGAAGTCTCCAGTGTGGCAATAAACATATGCGACACACTAACCGCCATGAACGGATTGAAAATCGCTTGAAAATAATCGTGAACGACAAATTTTCCATTTACCATTTCTCCACCCGTAGGTGTTTGCATCCAGGAACTTGCCGTCAAAATCCACAAAGTTGATAGGTTGGCACCGACTGCAACCAGAATAGTAGAAACAAAGTGAATGATCGGATTAACTCGCTCCCAGCCAAACACCATAATGCCTAAAAAAGCAGCTTCTAGCATAAATGCCCAGGAAGCCTCAAAGCCAATCACACTGCCAAAAAAATTACCAACAGCTTCGGAAAACGGTGCCCAGTTTGTGCCAAACTGAAACTCCATCGGGATACCCGTAGCTACGCCAACGCCAAAATTAAGCAGATAGAGTTTTGACCAAAAGCGGGCATGGTAATAGTAATCTGGATTGCGGGTCTTTAGCCATATTCCCTCAACAATGGCTAGATAGATTGCCATACCTGTACTCAGCACAGGCCAAAGCATATGGAATATAGCTGTGAGCGCAAACTGCATGCGCGATAGCACCACTGTGTCAGACAAAAATTCCATAAATACTTCCCTTCACTGCTTGAACAGCTTATGTGTCAGGATCGTCACCCACTACATAAGCAGTGAATACTCTTGAGCGTGACAAACCTTTACAAATTTTTAATGTATGACTTGATGTCGTTAAAATCGGGGAAGGCGATCGCAGATATTGGATTTATTTGTATTCCACATTCAACTGGTCGCGATGCACGTGAGCTTTACTGGGGACTGGTGATTGGTGATTGGTGATTGGGAAAGAGCCTTGTTATAGTTCTTCCCCAATCCCTTTTACGAAAGAGATAGTTGCGTCAGGCGATCGCACCTGCAAGACTCTGGCTTCGCTGTTTGCTAATTCTTGGCGAAAATTCAGTTTTATAAAGATTTTTGGCTTTTTTTCTATTTTTCTCCCCAAAGTGCATAATTTGTTTTGTTCACACCAATCAGCAATACAGAAGGAAAGCTCTCATGCTTAAATTTAAGCCTACCAGTTGGTAGGGTTTCGCATCATTTCGGGATAAATACACATCATTAATTTTTTGTCAATACTTAAGTTCTAATATATGACTAAAATCACTATCAACGGTATATCGCTCGATCCAGAAGCCCAAAGAAGCGTGATGAATGCTACTGGTCTTATTAGTCCCGACAGTTCCCAGTCAAATTATATTCTCGTCCAAACAACTCAACCGCTCAACCGAGACCAGAAAAATCAGCTAGCAGCTTTAGGGGCTGAAATATTAGAGTTCGTGCCAGAAAATACCTATATCTGTCGTTACGAACCCGCTAATCTCAATGCTATCCGAGATCTGCCGTTCGTCGAGTGGGCGAACGTCTATTTAGAAGGCTTCAAAATCGCACCTCAACTACGTACTGCTACACCAACTAGAAACACAACAAATTTACTGGCTCTCGGCAGTGTGGACAGAGTCATTGCCCAACAGCCAAAACAAGTAACAGTCGTATTTCATAATAATGTTTCTATAGACGAGGATCTGCGCGATCGCGTTGCTGCTGCTGCTAGACTCAACCCTGAAGATCTGCAATTTAGTGGCAATTCGGTGAGACTCACCGTTCAACCCCAGTATCTTGAGGAACTAGCAAACATCGATGAAGTGCGACACATTGAAGAGTTTGTTCCCCGGCAGCTTTTTAATAACGTGGCAATAGGAGTTATCAATGCTGATAAAACTCACACTACAGCCAATCTTCAAGGAGCTGGTCAAGTTGTCGCAGTAGCCGACACTGGTTTCGACAAAGGTTCAACCACAGACGTTCATCCGGCGTTCACAAACAAAGTCCTCAAGCTTTACCCTTTGGGGCGATCGACTGCTAACGATCCGAATGGACACGGTACTCATGTAGCTGGTTCGGTTCTTGGGGATGGTAACTCGCCAACTATGGGCGGTTCAATTCAGGGAACAGCCCCAAAAGCTAAGCTAGTGCTTCAGTCTGTTCTGGATCGGCGGGGAGGATTAGGAGGACTTCCCAGCGATTTGAACGACTTATTCAAAGTACCTTACGAGAATGATGGAGTTCGCGTTCATACAAATTCCTGGGGGGCTCCAACACGCGGGCTATACGATACATCATCTCGACAAGTAGACCAATTCGTTTGGACTCATCGAGATATGGTCATCTGCTTTGCAGCAGGTAACGAAGGTATTGACAGAGATGGCAATGGGGTCATCGATAACGGCAGTATCGGTTCACCTGGAACGGCAAAAAATTGTATCACAGTTGGAGCCACAGAAAATCAAAGACCAGACCAATCGAAACCATATAGAACCTTGGGTCGCTATACAGTCGATCCCATCGCCTCTGATGGATGGTCTGATAACCCGGAAGGTTTAGCCGCTTTCAGCAGCCGAGGGCCGACTCAAAATCAGCGCATTAAGCCAGATATTGTCGCTCCTGGAACAGCTATTCTCTCGGCAGCTTCGCGAGATGCAAGACCCAATTCGTTCTTTGGCACATCCACAGACCGCCTCTATACTTTTTCGGCGGGAACCAGCATGGCTACACCTTTGGTAGCAGGCTGCGCGGCGGTCGTAAGAGAGTATTTTCTCGCTCAACATAGCCACCAGCCTAGTGCAGCTCTTGTCAAGGCAATGCTGATCAACGGATCAAAAGATATCTCAGGTCAATACGTTCCTTCTGAAGCGGGAGAGATTCCCAACTTTGCGGAAGGATTTGGTCGGGTTGATTTAGCAGCAACTGTAGGGCCAAGGGGCGAGAATGAACAGGTTATCTTTAAAGACGAAAACACAGAACTTGATACTGGCGAAGAGGAAAAAACTGAAGTAGAACTCAGTGAATCCATCTCTCATCTCAAGGTCACGTTAGTATGGACTGATTACCCCGGCGAGGCACTTCAGAGTGATTTGGATTTGATTGTGCGAACTGCGGATGGTCAGGAACGACATGGAAATATACCACCGACATCAACAGAGTTTGATCGGCTAAATAATGTCGAACAGATTATTTGGAGCGATATACCTGCTGGGAAGGTTGAGATATTGGTGCGTGCCTATCGAGTTCTATATCCACAATCTTACGCATTGGTTGTGCGAACTTCTCTCTAAATTACGTCTGATGTAAATTAAAACAGCAGGCAAAAATCATGTTTTGGAAATCGACCACAGATACACACAGATAAACACAGATAGATTATCCGTGTGTACCCCCTTCATTCCCCCTACAAGAGGATACAACTGGCGAATCAGGGGTATTACCCCTCATTGAAAATTTTTCGTCATTCCACTAGATGTACCAGACGCAAAATTTCGCGTCTGGTACAAACCAATTAAACCAATTTGTGGGCTGGGGGTCAGACCCACCATTTGCCAACAACATCCTTACCAGAAGCAGGGGATCTGAGACTTTCAGACAGATTGCACAGATGATGAAAGAAATCAAAGCGATTTTGGAGCAGTGATAATGTTAGGTTTAAACGTTCGTGTATCGTCCCGTAGGGAATTTAAACCTAATAAAATCCCGAAAATCTTAATTTTTGTGCTTTCAGCCGTGTAAATCAAGTTTTTGAGTCGGAAATCAAGTTTTTGAGTCGGAAATCAAGTTTTTGAGTCGGAAATCAAGTTTTTGAGTCGGAAACCTGTTTTTGTACAAAAATTTGGAAACGCGATCGCAAACAAATTAGATAGCGACACCTACAATAAGCTTGAAACAGCCAGATCCCCGACTTCTTCAAGGATACCGCTGGCGAATAGGGGGTCTTGCCCCTCATTGAAGATTTTTCGTCTTTGTGTGCTAACGAGGAGTCAGACCCACTATTCGCCAACAGCATCCAAGAGGGGGGAGGCAGAGGAAAAACTTTTATTTATTGTTTATCTGTGGTCGTTATCATCATAAAAAAGCGATCGCACTTACATGTGAACTACATCTAGCGCTACTGTTGCCTTAAAACAATCACGCCCCAGCACCGAATTGATTTTTATTATGAATAATTTGCAGGTTGTCAGTAATAATACTTATGATTTAGTAGTAATTGGTGGTGGCATCAATGGCGCTGGTGCTGCACGGGATGCAGCGCTGCGGGGACTCAAAACGCTCTTGATTGAGAAGAACGACTTTAGCAGCGGCTCGACAAGCTGGTCAACACGGCTAATTCATGGCGGGTTGCGCTATTTAGAATCTTTTGAATTTGACCTGGTGCGTGAATCTTTGCGAGAGCGAGAAATTCTCTTGCACATAGCACCTCACTTGGTAAAACCGCTGCTGCTGACAATTCCGATTTATGGCGATCACTCTCGTCCTTACAGGAAAATCCAAGCTGGGATGGTTCTCTACGATATTTTGAGCTTCGATAAAACCCTATTGTCTCACAGAATGCTACCCAAGCGGAAGTTTCAGCTGTTATTTCCTGACCTGGATTTTGAGGAGTTGCGCGGTGGTGCTCAATACTATGATTGTCAAGTGGCTTATGCTGAGAGGTTGTGCCTGGAGAACATCCTCGCAGCGCAAGAAGCAGGAGCAACGGTGCTGAACTACGTGAAAGTGAAGCAACTGCATCAGCAGAACAATAGGATTGCTGCTCTTACCTGTTCTGATTGCTTCACTGGCGAGGAAGTAACTGTGAAACTGAACTCGCGCACTGTGGTTGTAAATACGTCTGGCCCTTGGGTAGACCAAATTTTAGAGTCGATTACTCCAGATGGATCGACACCAAGCAGCAGTGAGAGTAAAAAAATCGGTGCTACCAAGGGTAGCCATATCATCGTCGATCCCTTTGTTGGCGCACCCATGACTGCACTGTATGTGGAAGCCAAAACCGATGGTCGTCCCTTCTTTATCGTGCCTTGGCTAGGTAAATACCTAATTGGAACCACAGATAAGCGCTTTCACGGCAATCTTGACCAAATCAAGGCTGATAACAGTGAGATTGACTATCTATTAACTGAAACCAATCGCATTATTCCCATCGCTCGGTTGTCTCGTCAGGATGTGAAATTTACTTACTCTGGTGTTCGTCCTTTACCTTGGGAAGAGAGTAAGCAACCTGGGAAAATAACTCGCAAGCATATCCTTTACGATCATACCAAAGAAGGGATTGTTAATCTCATTTCTTTGATTGGCGGTAAACTTACAACTTATCGCCAAGTTGGCGAAGAAATAGTTGATGCAGTCTACCGAAAATTAGGTTCTCAAGCTCCTGTTTGCCCAACAAAGCAGAAACCCCTACCCGGAGCCATATTACCCAACGATCCTCGCCTAAAGAAAGCCCTTGATGACTATAGCGATGTTATCCCACCAACTTCAATTCATCACTTATTTTCAATCTATGGGGCAAAAGCTGTAGAGGTTTTAGCTTTGACAGATAAGTCATCTGATTTAGCCGAAGCGATCGCCCCTGAATTACCAGATATTAAAGCCCAGATTGTCTATGCTGTAAACTCAGAGTTAGCACGGACGCTGGTAGATATTGCCCGCCGCCGCACGAGCTTGGCAATGCTTAGTCATTATGGCTTGGACTTGCTGCCTGTGATGACCGAAATACTGGCTAAACACTGCGGCTGGAGCACCCAGGATTGCGATCGCCAAATCAAGGATTATCATACTTACATCCAACAAAATTGCATTCCCGATTACGCGCTAAGTGAGCAAAGTTAAAGAATCAGTCGCCCCAATTTCCCCTAAACTCCCGCACCCGCTTCACAAGCTGGCATTTTCATCTCAGAAAGTTTCCCTTTTTGCACAAAATATTCGGATTGAAAAGCTGATAGCTGTATTAAAAAGTAAGTCGATATCGCTGGCAAGCTCATTGCCTAAATGAGAGTTTGAGGCTAGAATCGGTGTTTTAATAAGAAAGCCCCAGCGGAACTGGGGTTGATAAGAACGTTTCCTCTCGTCACTATAATCACCTAGTGAAGATTCGGGAATAGGGAATCTCTCCAAGAAATTGGGTAAAAATTAACCCCGGCCACACCGGGGTTAATTGTTGTAATAGCGCCTAAAAACATTACCAGAACTGGATATCAGAGCATATAGCAGCGAACGTATGAGATGTATAAGATATTTTTTTGCAGTTATTTTTTGTCATTTTTAAATGAATTTTTAACATGAAAAAATGACAAATAAGATCGTGTCCGTTTGAACACTTATACTATCTACCCGTGCTGGTAATTGGTAATTGGGGTATCAATACCTTTCGGTTAAGGGGGAAAGGGAAAAGGGAAAGGGATAGATATTTACCCTTTCCCCTTACCCTTTAACCTTTTCCTAGCTATAACTCTAGATCAAAGGTGCTAATCCGAAAGGTATTGATTGGGGTATTACCTAATAGTTGCGATCGCAGTAGGAACATAAATTGATTATCCGGACTTGATATAAGAGTAAATTTAGCCTGCTGGTAGTGCAGAAAATTTTTACGCGTGAAAACCCAATCCCCAATCCCTAATCCCCAATCCCTTTTACATAAGATAGCCGTAATGCACCATTGGTCTGGTTATCGGTGCATTACGCTATCAAGCTTACGATCCAATCACATCAACTTGTTCGACTATCTCTTGGGCTTCCACAGGCTGTTTATTAAATGCAACCCTCAAAAAAGGCGGTGCTAAAAAGGTCGTGAGAATTACCATGATGATAATTGCCGCTTGCAAAGGTTTGTCGATCGCACCACTAGCTGCACCAATACCAAGGAACACCAAACCCACTTCACCCCGTGGAATCATGCCAACACCAATAGCTAAGCGGTTAATTCCGGGTTGACCAAACACTGACCAACCTGTGACTACTTTGCCAATGATTGCCACTACCACCAAGAAGATAGCAATAATTAATCCTTGCTGATTTTCAGGAACAGCAGGATTGAGGACACCTAAATCAACCCTCGCACCGACAGTGACAAAGAAAATCGGCACTAAGATATCAGCAATAGGAATCACCTGCTGATCTAATTCTTTGCGCTTGTCGGTTTCGTCTAAAACTAATCCGGCAGCGAAAGCACCCAAAATCGCTTCTAAATGAATGGCGTTGCCAATAAAAGCCATGAAGAATGCAAAGATAAACGCAGGAATGACAAGTTTTCCGCGTGTTTGCAGTTTATCGGCAATGGTAACAAAGGTTTTATTGAAGAATTTACCGAGTAAAATTGAACCGATCAGAAAAACAGTAGCGCTGACAATCAAATAAATTACGTTAAAAACGTCTACCTCACCAGTTTTGGCAAGACTTGCCACCACTGCTAAGACGATGATACCCAGAACATCATCAATAACGGCAGCACCGACAATAATCTGACCTTCTCTAGATTTGAGATGCCCAAGTTCTGACAAAACTTTGGAGGTAATGCCGATACTGGTAGCAGTTAAGGCTGCACCAGCAAAAATCGCGGGAATTGCTGGGGTGTGAAAGAAAAACATTAGTCCCGCAGTACCAGCCGCAAAAGGAACCGCTACACCGACACATGCGACAATTGCCGCTTGATAACCAACTTTCTTCAGTTCCCGTAAATCTGACTCCAAACCAATTTCAAACAGAAGGACGATTACACCCAACTCGGCGAGAATAGAAATTGCTTCGCTTTGACTTTGAAAGATTGATGTTGCAGCTTCCGGGCTGAGATTGTCAATAAATTGCAGCACAGTCATGATGACCGAGTCGGAAGCGTTGGCTCCGCTTTCAGGAAACACCAGCAAATGTAAAGCCGAAGCACCTACTATAACTCCGCCAACCAATTCCCCTAACACAGGGGGAAAGTCCATCATCCTCGATAACTCGCCACCGAGTTTACTGGCAAGATAAATGACAACTAAACTTAGCAGTACTCCGGTGAGGACAACAGGAGCATATTCTGATTCAGTTGCTGTTGCTAAAAAAGGAAACTGAAACCAAGAACTGAGAGAAGATATGCAGATTTGTTCAGTAAAAATCATTTTTTACGTCTCTGTGGCGATTAGTACTTTGGCTTGGTCACTTTCTAAGAGGACAAGGAGGGATGGGGGGATGAGGTGAACCGCTTCGCGGAATTCACGCATTCACGCATTCAAAAATTTTGACTTTTGAATGCGTGAATGCGTGACTTTTCATCTCCCCACCTCCGGTTCTCCCACTCTTCCCCTCTAGTTTGTCTCACCTATAAAGACAATTTCTGAATACTGAATCGACGTTCTAATGGGATAGTTTACTACTGGACTACAGCAGTGTCACCAAAATCGGCTGGATACCTGGTATTTGCAGAATCATTCGCCTCAACTACGTAACCGTTCACTAAAGTAACTGCTTGTCTAAGTGCTTCTGTACGATCCATCACAAGGTGATGAGGGGGTAAGAGTTGCAAAATTCCGAAGCGTTCCAACCGTCGCTTAATTTTGCCAGTTGCACCGACAATAAATACTTGACGGCCTTTCTCAACGGCTTCTTTGATCGCATTCTCAATTGCCAGTGAGGCGGTAACTCCCAACAAAGGCACATCGCTTAAATCGAGAATCAGCACATCAGCATCCTTCATCGCTGAATGTTCGCGGGCGATCGCTTTAGAAACTCCAAAAATCATCGGCCCACTCAAGTAGAATAGCAGCACCCGACCATTGGCTTGATCTAGCAGTTGCTTTTCTTGTTCGTTCAAAACAATTGCATCATCGGTATCGGTAATAGTCTTGACTTCCTCAGATTGCAAGTTAGAAAGACGTTCGATTGTCAAAATATTGGCAATGAATACCCCTACACCAACGGCAACAATCAAGTCAACAAATACCGTCAGGAACATCACGCCGTACATGATTAATGCACCCTTGAGGGATACATTGTGAGCGCGTTTAAGGAAACTCCAGTCGAGAATGTCAATACCGACCTTGAGAGCGATCGCTGCTAAAACTGCCATCGGAATAGGCTCTGTAAAATTAGCAGCCCACAAAACTACCACCAACAGAATTAAAGCACGAGTTAGACCAGATACAGCGGTTGTAGCTCCTGTTTGAATGTTGACCACGGTTCCCATCGTTGCACCAGCACCAGGTAATCCACCGCATATACCAGAAACCAAATTGCCAATACCCTGACCAATCAATTCTTTGTCTGATTTATGTTCGGTACGAGTTAAGCTGTCTGCAATCACCGCTGTTAGCAAAGTATCGATACATCCCAGCAACCCCAACATTGCACCATCAATGACCATCACGGTCATTTGGGAGACAGTAAAGGTGGGCATTTGCAATTGTGGCAGTCCCATTGGGATTTCGCCAATGCGTCTGATCTCTGCATTCCCGAAGAAAACCAGAGAAACTACAGTACCGACAATCAATGCTACCAGTTGTGGGGGAGCGATGCGCTTCAGTTTCGATGGCATTAAGAAAATAATTGCCAACGTCAACACTCCCAAAATGGTTTCGATGGGATTGATATTTGCGAAAAGCTGGGGCAGGTTTTGCACCATACCGAGTACCCCACCTTTAGGATTAGGCTGTCCTAAAAAAGGAGCAATCTGAAGGATAATCAAAATTACTCCAATTCCAGACATAAAGCCTGAAATCACACTGTAGGGCATGAGGGTAATGTATTTACCCAACCGAAAGATTCCGAAGAGGATTTGAAATATCCCCGCTAGCATGACGACGGTGAATGCCATTGCTAAGCCGTTCTCCGGGTTATTTGCCGTCATCGAAGTGACAATGCCGGTCATAACCACAGTCATTGGCCCGGTTGGTTCAGAAATTAGAGTCGGCGTACCACCAAATAGCGCTGCAAAAAAGCCGACACAGACAGCACCGTAAAGACCAGCCACCGGGCCAGCACCAGAGGCGACACCGAATGCTAACGCCAGTGGTAAGGAAACAATGGCAGCAGTTACACCACCAAATATATCGCCGCGCAGATTTCGGAAATGGATGGTATTAGTTATTTGCATGAGTGGGGTAGATGACAACAAAACTGTAGATTAACAAACTTCCAGCCTTTATTCAGTATTCAACTGCGCCAAAACATGCACTTGCCTTATAGTAAACCCAAGAAATTTGCTGGATATACTCAACTGCGATCGTGCTATGTTTGATTTTAGTTAGTAATGCGATCAAACAATAGCTAGCCGAGCTACATCTGCATTCAGGTAAAATACCTGTTTTTCTCGGTAGTTTACAGTGCTTGTTTTAGGCTAATGCTGACAACAAAAGTGTGATTCAAGGGCTGTAAAAAAAGATTTATATATTTAAGTTGTTTCCGCAACAGCCCTTGTTATACATTGACTTTGGTAGTCAGCAAGACTGTTAAGTAATTATTTTTGAAAAAGATTTGGTTGCAAAATTTTAGTCCTCAAGTTTTCAAATGGAGAATTGAAATCTTTGAAAGCAACGCAAAGCAGTGCAAGCAAAAATTAATTCTTGCGCCATCATCGCGTACTCAAATATGTAAAGGGTGTATCATCGTAAGTCTAGCTTTACAAAAAGCAGACTACCGCAACCATCAATCAGTAAGCATTGCTGACTTCCGGTACAGGAAACCCTAAGTTATGCAAAAAACGTATTTGCCTTGTTAAAAATAGAATACAGCTTTTACTGCCTAAAAAGTTAATTCGCAGGCAGCAATTATTAAATAAATATTAGATAGGTTGGATAAGCAATACTTTATGTATCGTAAAGAATTATGACTTAAGTTGATAATGCATCACTTAATTTCTATGATATCTATTGCTTGCAATCAATGAGTGAAGAATTTTAGTCGTTTACATCCACAAACTGATATCTTGCACGATTCAACAAGAGGCAGAGGCTCTAATTATCGTTACCAGGTTGAAAAATGCTTAAAGGTCTTACTAAGTAAACCTTTGAGCGTATTTGGTAATTTTCAAGCAGACAGAAGATCTCAATGTTTTTAACTGGTGTAAGGCAAGTATTCTGAATTTTGCCACAACAAAAGTGACAAAACAGGGACAAAACAACCTACAAGGGAGGGGTAATTGTTCAACTCATAACTTTTGTACGGGCGGGTTTAACTAAATGATATTGCTTCAGGCAAAACTGATTAATTAGGTAAACCCGCCCATTCCTCGCTAACCTACGTCATCGTGGGCGTAGCGATTAAAGAGGAAATCTAAGGCATAGTTACGCAATTTATAGTATTGCGGATCTTCCATAATGCGGGCCCTGTCACGCGGACGGGGAAAAGGAATCTCCATAACTTCGCCGATTTTGGCGCGAGGGCCGTTAGTCATCATCACCAACTTATCTGCCAAAAACAGCGCTTCATCGATATCATGGGTAATCATCAACACTGTGCAGCGGTTTTCATTCCAAATTTTTAGCAACTCTTCTTGCAACTCTTCTTTGGTGATGGCATCCAACGCCCCGAAGGGTTCATCTAAAATCAAGACTTTGGGGCGAATTGCTAATGCACGGGCAATAGAAACCCGCTGTCTCATACCACCGGACATTTGGGTGGGTTTTTTGTCCATAGCGTCGCCTAGTCCTACCATTGCTAGGTGTTCTCTAACAATTGCTGACTTTTGCGCCTCCGGTTTATTGGGATAAACCGCATTTACGGCTAGGTAAATATTTTCAAAAGCAGTCCGCCAAGGTAGTAGCGCATAGTTTTGAAACACCACCATCCTATCTGGGCCGGGTTTGGTGATAGGTCTTCCTTCTAGCAGTACTTGTCCGCTAGTAGGATGGTTGAAACCCGATACCATGTTCAGGAGAGTAGATTTACCACAGCCAGAGTGACCGATCACGCAAATAAATTCACCTTCGCCGACGTTGAGATTTACTCCGTCCAGTACTGTAAAAGGGCCATTCTTTGTCGGATAGACTTTGCTAACCTCTTGAATTTCCAAGTAAGGCTGACGATGAGAAGTTGCAGTGACTAGAGGCATTCCTAGTGTCTGCTGGGTTGTGTCGGTAGTTGTAAAATTGCGGTTTTGCATGGTGGATAGGGGATTGGGGATAGGGGATTGGGGATTGGGGAAGTGGGGAGAACACCAGAGTCAATTCTCCCCATCGCCCCATCATCTGTTAGGCTACTCTTCTTAGTGGTGTGTCGAGAATAACTTCAGCAACAGAGAAATCGTGTTTAATCTTTAAGTTGTTGAGATAGGTGATTGGGTCATCGGCGTTAAAGCTGGTGCCATCGAACAGCTTGATTGGCTGACGGGTATAACTGATATCCATACCCAGTTCGCGGGCAGCGGTACTAAACACACCAACTCGACACACCCGTTCGACAATTTCCACCCAATTTCTCGGAAAAGGCACTTCACCCCAACGCGCTAATTGCGTCATAATCCATATTTGCTCAGTGCGGCTAGGGCGGTTGATGGCAGACTCTCCATAAAATTGGTGATGGGCATATTCCCGCATGGGATGTTCTAAGTCACAGGTGGCATTATTGGGATCTTCGATTTGGATATATTCCATATCAGTGCTGACATATTCCCGCCGTGCCAAAATCTGCCGAATCTCCTCAGCATGTTGTGCAAACGAACAGTAATAGCAAGCTTCTAGTAAAGCTTTAGTCAAAGCAATGTAGGTGTTGGGATAAGCTGTAGCCCAATCTTCCCGTACACCTAAGACTTTGCCTGGGTGTCCCAGCCACACTTCTAAGTCGGTAGCGATGGTAAAGCCACTGCCTTCAGAGGCGGCGCGGAAGTTCCAAGGTTCGCCTACACAGTAACCATCAATACTCCCAGCTTGCAAGTCAACTACCATCTGGGCTGGGGGAATTGTTTTAATGTCAACATCCCGATCGGGGTCAACGCCTCCTGCTGCTAGCCAGTAACGCAATAGTAAACTGTGCATTGAGGAAGGATGCACTACCCCCATGATATGGCGTTTGTCGCGGGTACTCTTCAGGTACTGTTTGAAGTCTGCGACGGTTTGTATCCCTTGGTCGTAAAAGCGTTTTGCCAGGGTGATGGCATTACCATTGCGCGTCATCGTGAGGGAGGTAATCACAGGCAGTGGTCGGTTGTCATTTCCTCCCAGTGTTAACCACATCGGCATACCAGAAGGCATTTGGGCAGCGTCTAAATATCCGCCAGCAATGCCATCAACAATGCCACGCCAACTTGTTTCGCGCACTAAGTTAACATCATCTAAGCCGTGTTTGGCGAAAAAGCCTTTTTCTTTTGCTATTGCTAAGGGGGCACAAGCAGTCAGAGGTACAAAGCCAATTTCGAGATTGACTTTTTCTAAACCGTGCTTGGCGACAATCGTTGTTTTGCGTGCCCGAATTTTTTTGATCCGTTTCTGTTGGTTGAGGAAGTAAATCATTTCACTCCGCAAGCTGTAGTAGCTGGGATGTTCAACTACTTCCATGCGTTTGCGGGGTCTGGGGATATCTACTTCTAAAATGCTACCAATTTTTGATTCTGGGCCGTTGGTAAGCATGACTATTCTGTCAGAAAGCAGCACTGCTTCGTCTACGTCATGCGTCACCATGACGGCAGTGACTTCGTTTTCTTCGCAGATTTGCATTAACTGTTCTTGCAGATTTCCCCGCGTCAGGGCATCTAAAGCACCGAAGGGTTCATCAAGCAAGAGTAATTTGGGGCGAATGGCTAAAGCGCGGGCGATCGCGACTCGTTGTTTTTGTCCACCTGATAACATCGTCGGGGGTTTTTCTGCATGGGGACGCAATCCCACCATATCAATATGTTTTTCTACTATGGCGCGACGTTCCCCCGCAGGTAAATCTTTCATGACTGAGTTTACAGCCAAGGAAATATTTTCTCGTACTGTCCGCCAAGGCAACAAAGAATAATTTTGAAATACCACCATTCGGTCTGGCCCTGGTTTGGCAATGCGTTTCCCTTCTAGGGTGACGACACCTTCTGTTGGTAAATCCAGACCAGCAATCATATTTAATAAAGTGGATTTACCACAACCAGAGTGACCAATTAGAGAAACAAATTCTCCTTTTTTAATTTGCAGGTCAATACCTTTAAGGGCAATGTACTGACCGCCACCTGTGAGATTAAAAACTTTATCAATTTGATCAACAGCAACGAATACGCTCATTTGTCATTAGCCCTTTGTTAGTGGTTAGTGGTTAGTGGTTAGTGGTTAGTGGTTAGTGGTTAGTTAAATTGCTTAATAACTACTAACTACTAACCACCAACTAATAACTATTTTTGTTCTGCTGGCAAAATCCGTGTTTGAATCCAAGCCATCAGTTTGTCTAACAGCAAACCAACAGCACCGATGTAGACAAGAGCCAAGATGATTTCGCTAACGTTATTATTTTGATAAGCATCCCAGATAAAGAAGCCGATACCGACAATACCGGACATAACAATTTCTGCGGCGATAATTGCCAACCAAGCCAAACCGATCGCAATTCTCAATCCTGTAAAAATGTAGGGTAAAGCAGCAGGAATGAGGATATTAAAGAAGTACTCTTTTTTGGAAAGTTGGAGAACTTTAGCAACGTTGTTGTAGTCTTGAGGAATTTCTTTTACTCCTACAGCAGTGTTAATCAAGATAGGCCAAATTGCTGTGATGAAAATTACGAATAATGCCGCAGGTTCGTTTTGTCTTAAAGCTGCCAAAGAAATAGGAACCCACGCCAAGGGCGGTACGGTTCGCAAAAACTGAAAGAGCGGATCTAAAGCCTTGGACATTGTTTTATTCACACCAATTAAAATTCCCAAGGCAATACCAAAAACCGCCGCAAGAGTGTAACTAATTGCTACCCGTTGCAAACTTGCCCAAATCTGCCAAAACAAACCTTTATCGATGCCACCTCTGTCATAAAAGGGATACAAAATCAATATCCAAGTGTCTTGAATAACCTGTATTGGCCCTGGCAATGTTGCACCTGGAATCCAAGAAAATAATTGCCACGCACCTAAAAAGATAAGTATGGCAATAACAGGCGGTATCAAGTCAGGAAATTGCTTTTGCAGACGAGATATGAAGCTATTATCGAAGTTATTGTTGGTGCGGCGTCTGGTGGCTATTGTCATTGTTTTTTCTCCTGAAATTGCTGGTGGTTGGTGGTTGTTTTTTAGTGGTTAGTGGTTCATTTTATCTACTAACTACTAACTATTAACCAATAACTAAACACTGACTTTCTTGATTTTGAGACTCTTCAAATATGCTTCTGGATTTTCTGGGTCAAACTTGATGCCATCAAAAAATTCTTCTACACCACGAGATGTACTTTTAGGAATGTCAGCAGCGGCGATTCCTGCTTCTTTTGCAGCTTCTTTCCAAATATCTTCGCGGTTAACTTTATCAATTAATGCTTTGGCTTTCGTTAAGTAATCTTTTGGCAAGAAACCCCAGCGAACGCTTTCTGTGATAAACCACATATCATGGCTTTTATATGGATAAGAAACGTTTCCTTTTTCATCTTTCCAGTAGTACGCTGCCATTGATTTATCGTCAATCTTGCGACCATCACCCATGTCATATTGACCTTGGTATGGACCTTCAAGTATTTCTGCTGGCAGGTTGAAATAATTTCTTCCTCCAAGGATTTGTGCTGCTTCTTTGCGGTTCTCAAAGTTATCCAACCATTGCTGCGCTTCCATAATGCCTTTTAAAAGCGCTTTGGTCGCTTTGGGATTTTTATCAACCCAGTCTGCCCTCATGGCAAAGTATTCTTCAGGGTGATTCTTCCAAATTTCTGCTGTTAATGCTGCTAAAAAGCCAATTTTGTCTTTAACAATGCGGTAGGGCCAAGGATCACCTGTACTGAAAGCATCCATTGTTCCCGTTTTCATGTTGGCGACAGTTTGGGCTGCTGGGACTGTTAACAGTTTGATATCAGCATCTGGATCGATATCACCAGCAGCTAACCAATAGCGAATCCAAAAATCTTGGTTGACTGCGGGAAATGTTTGAGCTGCGGTAAAAGGTGTGTTGGTTGATTTGAGTTGACTAAATAAAGACTTTGCGCCAGCAAGTTGTAAACTAACACCCTTGCCTTGATGTTTGCTAGCAATAGCAATTCCGTTCCCATGCGTATTCAACTGCGCTAAAACATACATGGGAATTTTTTGATTGCCCTTGGTGATTATACCTTCTGTAATTAAATGCGGCATCGGCATCTGCCATTGACCGCCATCAATACCACCACCAGCAGAACCAATTTCTACGTTATCCCTTGCCGAACCCCAAGAAGCTTGTTTGGAAAGTTCAACTTCGCTCATGCCATACTTGGCAAAAAACCCTTTTTCTTTAGCAATAATTAGAGGAGCAGACTCAACAATTGGAATATATCCCAACTTCACCTTCTTTGTTTCTGGTGTTTGTTCGGGACTAAGATTGGCAATCGGCTGTACTGCTGATTGTGTTTGGGCGTTACCACCTCCCGGTTCTGGTGGATTTCCCAAACAACCTTTGAGCAAAACAGCACCCGCAGAAGCTCCAGCTGTTAATAGAAATTTACGGCGAGAAAATTGATTGAAAAATGCAGACATAAACATCTCCTTTTATTAAATGTCATTTTTTGGCATGAAAAATTTGGCAAGTAAAACTTGATGTTTCTTGCACTATTAAGGCGTAGATAACGCTATGTATTACGAGTCGTCATCAGCCAATCTCATTCCAAGAAAGGCGACGAAAAACCCTTGTAAAAAATCTGTATTTTGAAGCAGACCCATGTATATATTTTTGAAGCAACCATTAAACAATCGTTAAGCCTGTTGAAATTAGCTTACAGCTTTTACAAGGAAAATAGTTAATTTCTCAAACATAATTATTAAATAAATTTTGGATTACTCTTATAAGTAAATGTTTATATGTACGAAGTAATGCACGTTTGAGGCATCTTGAATAATTCCACTACTATAATGTCTATTGCGAAAAATCTATGCTTACAGGAACGCCGAATCGGCTTTTAAAAGTTCATCTAAACTGATTGATTTTTAAATATAATTTGTGAAGAAAACGCATAGAAAAAAGTCAATAATAATTAGAGCTTTTTTCTATGCTTTATGTAGCCATCATGAGCTACGTAAACCCTATGAATTCTCTTGTCTTAGGGACTTCTAAATAAAAAAACATCCCAAATTTTCTTGTGGGATGGATGTCCTCACCCGTCACATCTGAGGGCAGGCAGGATGCCCACCCCACAATCCGGGATAATTTATTTTTTGGAAATCCCTTAACCCAAGCCAAGCGATCGCTACCACAACCACTAATACCATTTCACAAAAACTCTGATACAAATACAGACAGTGTAGAGACGCGAAATTTCGCGTCTCTACAAAATTTATATGTATCGTGATTAACGTGAAATGGTATAACAATAATTAACCAACAACAACGCGATCGCGCCCCTTTCTCTTGGCTTGATAAAGTCCTTGTTCGGCTGCTATGACAAGAGTTTCAGGCTCAGTTTCCGGTTCGGGAATCATGCTAGCAACACCTAAACTCACCGTTAAGACATTTGCCGGCAAACCACCAATACCCGGATATTCACAGGGGATTGCTAAAGCTTTTACTTGTTCGCGAATGTTTTCGGCGATGTATACAGCAGCAATTGCATCTGCATGGGTGAGAATAGCAAATTCTTCCCCTCCATAACGAGCCACCAATACTGAACTATGTTCTTGTCTGCAATTAGCACTCCGTAAAGTTTCAGCAGTACCTAAAGCTGTACTGGCATAGGATAGATTACTATTTCCCAACGAATGCTTAACGCAGTTACGAATAGTGTCAGCGATTTGCTGCAAACAACTATCTCCTGCGTGATTACCGTAAGTTTTGTTGTAAATTTTGAAATAGTCAATATCACATAATATCATTGATAAAGGAATGCCTGCGCGGGCAGAGTGTTGCCACTCTAACTTTAGGTAGGTATTAAAATAACGGCGATTGACTAGCTGAGTAAGTTCATCCAAACTAGAGAGGACGCGCAATTGTTGGTTTTCTTTCTCCAACTCTTCCACACGCATATTAATGCTGCCCTCCCTTGTATGAAGTTGCTGTTGAAAATACAGGCGATACAACTCACATGAAACAGAAGCGCGATCGCCCTCCAAGTTTACTAACCCAATACTATATAATTTATATGCCACTAGAGGCTCTAATTTTACAGGTTCTGTAGCTGCAATTATCTCAGACAAAGCATCTGCTAGTTGTGGTTCCTCTTGCAGCATTAACACATACTGCCTTAAATACTCTCTATAAATTCCTGTATCTGTTGGTGCTTGTTGCAAAATCTGCCCGAGATCGCTTTCTAACCCTCCCTTACCAACCAGATGATACAAAGCCAACCTGACTAAGTAAGGATGTCCCCCCACCATTGCCACCAATTTTTCTGCATCAGAGCCATCTGTCCAGTCTAGTCCGTGACGTTGCGCCAAGTCCTGTACCTGCTCTTTCGTAAATGGTGGTAAACGCAACGGCAAACCAATATTAAACGGAGATTGAGTCACTCTCAGGGGAACAAGAATTTCTGTTGAGTAAGCCATTACCGTGCGGAGTTTTTGCCAAATCTCCACTTGTTTGGCTTTTTCATACCAAGAACGCAATAGAGGTAGAAAGTCCCAGGCAATTTCTGGATACTCAAATACCCAATCAACTTCATTCAATGCCAGAACCAGGGGAGTTTCTATTGACTTGAGCAAGTACGTCTGGAAATATAGAGAGCAGCTGATTTTACTGCCCATATCCTCATCCCAAAAATCATTGAGTTTTGGTTCTAACTGTAACTCTCTACTAACATTGGCACAGAACCAGCGCAGAAATTTATCAAGGTTGGCAAATACTGCTTTGTCTGCTTGTTGAAAGTCTATACTCACCGTTTTGTAGCCAATATTGACTGCATGAGCCAATATCCTTAAGATTAGGGAACTTTTTCCCATTCTTTTAGGAGCTTTAATGCAGATGACACTTCCAGGCTCAGTAATTTCTGCATATGCTAACTCTTCAATCGGTGGGCGAGAAATGTAGAATCTAGAATCAAGCGATACTGGTGCATTTGGAAATTCTAGGGATATTGCCGTAGCAGCGCGATTGAATTCTTTGATTAATTGCTGCTGCATCTTACCTAGTTCGCGAGGTTCCAGAGTCTGGCGAAAGTTGGATTTATTAATAGTTTCTTGCCAAGAATCACTCAATAATTGCCATAAATGAGCAGCAACTTTTCTAACTCGTTCTTCTCCGTAATGTGCTTCTAACGCTATGCTGGTGTAAGTTTTTCCCTCCCAAGAAGAACGCAAAACGATCTCTTGCAGCGGCGTCAAAGCGTTGGGTAAGCTTGCTTTTAGTAGAAGTATTACTTCATCTATAGTCATCAGTCATCGGCTCTTGTTCTACATAGTAATTACTCAATAGTGATAGAGACTGATATATTTTCCACTTGGTTGCGGTAATCTTACCAAATTAGCAATATTTTGGCGTTTTTCATAATTTTTCAGTTCATCCTGCTAAAACAGTTTCAAAGTTAGCAGCTACATGATATCTTTCTCATCGTACCAGCAGCTATACACATTGAAAAAAGCAATAAGAAAATGAATCCGACCAGTCACCATAAATGACGGGTACATGCCAGAATATTACTGAGAAAAATGCATACAAGCATCTCTATGACTTTGAGCGCTACCTCTAAACGTCGAAAATTACCAACCCAAGCAATAGGAGCTAAAATTTTCCACTGGATTAACATCATTAGCCTATTTATCATGCTCACCAGTGGACTACAAATTTATAATGCTAACCCTGTTTTTGGTGGAAGGTTAGGTTGGCATATTCCGCCCATATTTACTTTGGGCGGTTGGTTAGCAGGAGGTAGACACTGGCATTTTGCAGCCATGTGGCTTTTCTCGCTCAACCTTTTTTGGTATGGATTTTATATTTTAATTACCCGTCGCTGGCAACATCGGTTTGTTGGTGCTAATGACATCAAGGCATTACAAAAAACTCAGAATTCCAAGCGCCTTGTTTATGCTTGGCATCGCATCGTTTATACGAGTATTATTCCGATTCTTTTGCTAGCAATATTTACAGGTATAGGAATGTATAAACCAGCTCAATTTCCTTGGATTGTGGATATGTTTGGCAGTTGGCAAGGACTGCGAATCATTCATTTTTCTTCAGTACCACTCGCGATCGTCTTTGCGATCGTTCACTCCTGGTTAGGAAGAAAAGCCGGCGGTTCGGAATTGACGGATTCAATGTTTTGGTGAACGAGGAGAGGTAAGGGAGAGGGGGAGAAAAACTAATGACAATGATTAACCACTAACCACTAACTACTAACAAATTATGCCTGTATATCGTCCTAAATTAACACGCCGTCAAATTTTACAAATTTCTGGATTAACTGGTATTAATTTTATTCTCGGTGGCTGTGGTGTCCCGATATTAGAAGATGTTGTGGGCAAAGTCTCGGAACCGCTGAATCAGAAGGTAGAGACATTAATATTCAAAGCGCAAAAGCCAGTACCGGAATTCAATGAGAGTGAGATTCAACCCGAGGCTTTAATAATCAATAGCTTTAGAGGTACTCCTATTATTGATCCAACTAACTATCGTTTGGTTGTTGACGGTGAGGTGAACAATCCCCTTACTCTCGGCATGGCAGAAATCCAAGATTTGCCTCTGGTTTCAATGATTATTCGTCATGTTTGCGTGGAAGGTTGGGCGGCGATCGTGCAATGGGGAGGCGTACGTCTGCAAGAACTTGTTGCTCTTGCCCAGCCCAGAGATAATGTCAAATATGCCTACTTTCAATCAGCGGATGGCTATTATTCTAGCTGGGATATTGCTTCGGCACTTCATCCTCAGACTTTGCTGGCTTATCAAAAAAACGGTAAACCTCTACCCACAGAAAATGGTGCGCCCTTGCGTTTGGCTTCCCCGATTAAACTCGGTTATAAGCAGAGTAAATGGGTAACTCGGGTTACGCTAGTGAGTCATTTGTTTCCGCGAAAGGGGTACTGGGAGGATCAAGGTTACGAATGGTTTGCTGGACTGTAGATAGATAGTTAAGAAATATGAAAATGTTAAGATGCTAGACACACAAAGTCTGCATTAGCAGGCTTTTGAATTTCCTGTGTTTGTGATTGAAAAATGATGCTTTCTTTGCATAAACTGCTGCAATGGTTAATTTTGACGCTGCTATTCCCTTTAGTCTTTCTCAATGGCTGGCTAGCGCTGCGAATTTTTCAATATTTTCAGCCATTAGTGACAATTTTTGTTTTAGCGTCTTTATTGGCATTTATTCTAAACTACCCCGTTTCACTTCTACGGCAAAGGGGGATACAACGCAATTATGCAGTTGTATTAGTTTTTATTTTAACAGTGGTAATTTTTTTGGCTTTGGGTCTAATTTTGTTACCAATTGTTTTACAGCAGTTGAATGAAATGACTAAACTTATCCCTCAGTGGATTGATTCCACTGAACAAAAAATTCAAATTCTGAACGATTGGACGGTGAGCCAAAGATTGAATGTTAATTTTAGTCAGATCTTCTCAGAATTTGTCAATCGTTTACCTGAAGAATTGGAAGGAATAGGAGATAGACTTTTTAGCATTATTGTAGATACATTTGATGGTATTTCCGAAGCTTTAATCACAGTTGTATTAACTTTTTATATTTTAATAGACGGTGAGAGAATTTGGGAAGGAATATTTAAGAAGTTACCTTTGAATATTGCTCAGAATATACAGCAGTCTCTTCAGCAAAATTTTCAAAATTATTTGATTGGTCAAGTTACTTTGGCATTGCTGATGGGAGTTTCACAAACTGTGATGTTTTTATTACTAAAAATCAAGTTTGGTTTAATATTTGGTTTGGGAGTCGGACTCTTAAGCTTAATTCCCTTTGGTGATGTCGTTAGTCTTGCTGTAATTACTTTAGTAATAGCCTTGCATGATTTTTGGTTAGCAGTGAAAGTTTTAGTACTTGCTGCTGTGATTGACCAGTTCATTGACCAAGCGATCGCACCCCGGCTTTTGGGTAGTATTACAGGGCTTAGACCAATCTGGGTGATCGTTGCTTTGCTTTTGGGAACTTACATTGGCGGACTGTTGGGGTTATTAATTGCTGTTCCTGTGGCTGGTTTTATCAAAGATGCCATCGATGGTTTTACTGATATATCTAGCAATACTAATTCTGTTGAAGCTGAAAAATTACCAGAGTTGTTAACGAACAAGTCAACATTGCAATAATACAGCATATTTCAACTTAATTGGCTGGTCTCACCAAGGCACTAAGTACAGCTTTGCGTAAAATCGTAGTGTTTTTAAACGCAGAGGGACGCAGAGGCAGCGCAGAGGAACGCAGAGTATTTCTAAGGATAATTCGCTACGAATTAATGAAACGCTGTACTAAGACACCAAGTAAATTATTCAAATACATATTTCTGGGCAACTTTCCAATAACGGGAGAAGCGTTTGAGGTCTACTATGTAGCCGTCATAGTCAAAAAACGGATCTACCTCAAAGACTTCCAGTTCCAAAGAACGTTCAATTTCGTCGCAGATAGCTTCAAATCTAGGACTAGGACTGTCTGCTGTCACTACTTTTTTAGCATCATACTCTTTAGCAAAAGTCAAAACTTCTTGTGCTACGTCGCCACGCCGGATAGTAACGGGTAACTCTAGCAAGCATTCGTAGATAAAAGCGATCCGTTTCAGACTCAGTTGCCATTCCTCTATTAACGCATCGTCCCAAACCCAAATAGCGGGTGCGTCTGGATATTCTTGTAATGCAGGGTTATATGGACTTAGGCAGTCCCCATGTACCCAAATAACAGGTTTATTCATAAACAGATTTGAAATGAGTAAGTTGGCTACTGAGTGATTATTTAGAAATAGGATTTTATTTTCTAGTATTTATGATTGCAAAGCAAATATAAAAAAACAAATACAATTATGATATCGTTAGTGCTACAGTAATTATCTGCATGATTAGGAACATTATTATTTTTGAAATAACTACCAATACGCTAAGAGCGCCAAATTATAAATTTCAGTTAATTTCTAAATTCTTGAGGTATGCTATATACGTCTTCTTTTTACACAACAATTCCACAATCACATAATTTTTTATATTATTACAGAAATGCTCAAGTTAAAAATAATTATAACATTAATATCCAAATACAAAGATATACATTTCCAGATGTACGCTAAATATTTCTTATATATATCTATCTTTATGCTTGTAATTAGCTGTTTGCCTGGCTGTCAAGAAATTGAATCGAATGCAGCCACTGAAATATCTAAAAAATGCATTGGAGAAGATAAAAATTTTAGCATTAGCTTCTTCAAAACCAACAATCAGGGTAATAAAGATGCAAGAGGAATCAATCATGTGATAATTTTTAATCCCAAATCAGCAACATTAGATTTTAAAGTGAATGTGGGTCTGGCTCATCAAATTTATGCCAAAGATGCTCGCAGAAGGCTACGCAAAGAGTATGTACCAAAAATATTTGATGAATTAGTTACCGATGAAAATGCTACATTAAACGGACGAGCACCATTAGCAGCAATCAATGCAGATTATATAGATACTGAAAATAAACCACAGGGTTTGAATATTTCCAGAGGTATAGAGTATTCAGGAGACTTTAAAAATAAGCGTTCTTCTTTTGGCATATCAGGGGGAAAACCACAACAAAGACAAGCTACTATCCAGGCAGGAAGAAGAAATAGTAATATTCTTAATTACCATATTGTCGGAGGTAATGGCAGATTTTACCGCAATGGCAACTTCAAAGATATTTGTACTGCTTTGGGAGAATTTGCTTGTAAAGAAGCTACTAATCGTTCGATGGTAGCGATTACTAATAAAGGTTATGTAATTCTGTTGGTAAACGACTCAAAAGCAAATTCTGATATAGAAATATCTGAGTTTAATCAAGAGCTTTTACCAGATATGTTTGATGATGTGCTGGAAGGAATTGCTCGCAATCATTGTTTAGGCAAAATCCAAGAAGGAATGTTATTTGATGGAGGTCAATCTCCAGGGTTGTACTACGACAAAAAATTTTATGTACAAAATGCAGGGCCAATAGGTTCGGTATTTTTGATTTATAAAAAAGATAGTAGTTAGTGGTTAGTGGTTAGTTGTTCATGATTGAGTCTGGAAAACAACCAACAACTAACGCCTAAACTGCGGTAGGCTAGAGGGTGAAGCGAAAAAAATACACGATACTTTCAAAAATTATAGGAAGGATAGAAGTTATTTTAGAATGGTTCGTTGATTTTGGGTTGCAAATGAGTAAAAATTAACATTTAAGCTCGCTCCTATTATGGTGATACTGGGACGAAGCTGTTGTATGGTGCTCAATGCTAGATGAAAGACTCTTATTTACTCTTATCTGTTACAACAGGGGGATGAGTTTGATCTGGCTCGCGTTCTTTATCTTGCAATTTTTTTGAGCAATTTTCAGTTGATAGACCCTCACTACAACAGCCTGGCTCATCCCACTCTTCGTCTGCACCGTTTTCAGACACTTTGCCAGTCTTTTCGTTTTGACTGTTGGTCATGGCAGATCCCCCTAGTTTTTATATAAATTAACAGGGTACATAAAATACACTACCAGTTCATGCAATTTTTTGCAATAAGCAGTAATAAGCAGTAATTTTGATCAAGCAATTGCTTTGATTAAAAATAGATATTTAGACAGGTTTTTCCAAAAGTTTTGGTCTTGCGTCAGCCTGTTTCAGATGAGCAAATTTAAGTTTTCAGCATAAAGTTTTTACCTGTAATTTTGGGAAGCATTACAGGCTATATAATGGAGAATTCAATCTCCAGGCAGATGAAATTAGATAGAAAATAAGGTTATGTAGTCTTTACCTAAACAATGGAGAGGGGCGTAACTCAGAGGAAATGCGATCGCTCGGTAGTAACATATGCTCGATAATCTGTTCGCGCAAATTTGCACTAGAATAGTTATCTCCTCGGATGCATTCGATGAGCAGATTATTGACATAGAGATACTGTTGTAGCGCTTGAGTATCTTCTTCTGATAACGTTACTTGATAGCCAATATCTAAATACTTGAGCATAACTTGCCGCAAATTTTCTGCCCATACAGAAAGTTCTGAAATGTCATAGTTAGATGGCAGATTCTTTTGTAAAGCTATCAATTCGTTAGCTAGTTCAGTAGCATTAATCGTCTTAGCAAGTGAAATAGCATTTTCTAACTTAGATTCAATACTAGAGTCGTCTGTGAGCTTGAGGCGTTCTCGGACAAATTGGCTGTATGATTCCATCGCAGAATGTAATGAAGAAGCGTAATCACTAGCCAAGATATGAACAACAACTAAACTCATTTCCAGCGAACATTTGGGGTTAGTCGGTATAGTTTTATTGCGTTCTATATTATAAGTCCTAAGTTGAGTAGAGAGAGTTTCTGCGAGAGTGCGATGAACCTTTAGATCGTTACTTATGTACAAATCAACATCTATATCTATAGTTAGATATAAAGCTCTCCATGAACTCGATGAGACTCCAGATTCAGTCGTAATTTTGTCTAACCAAGTCAACATTTTTTGCAATGGCTCACTTTTTACAAGTTCATTGCATCGGTTAAAGATAAGTTTGAAAAACTCATCAGCATTTTCCAATCTTTCTGCAATCAAGAGAAAAACTTCTCGCCATTGAGGGTTAGTTAGGTGTTGTAAAATGATTTCGTTGAGAATACAATTATCTCGACTTTCCACTATATACTCAGCAGTGAAATATTCTTGGAAAGTCAAGTGTGAGAAAGAGTAAACTCCATTAGCAGCCTCAATCAAAAGTCCATGATTTGCTTCAAGTCTTTTTAACACAGCTTGGCTGTCGATATCCAAGGTTTCTTTTTCCACACCTGGAATATTTTTAATATAGCTACAAATTTGTTCTTCTAATTCCCGTTTTTTCCAGAAAACTTTACGTGGTTTTTGTTTAAAACCATCGTATGCAATCTTGCTAAACATATTAATTTTACGAGGACGGGATAACTTCTCATCTTTGTAGATTGGATCGCGTTCTATTCGACGGCTAGCATCCCATCTGCGTAAAAGAGTATCTACTGCTTCCGAATATAGTTCATTTCTATTTTTTGGAAAGTTATTACTATCCTCGAATACCCAACATAGAATTGTTAGTAATAAAGGAGTTTTTGCTAACTCTTTAACTGATTGGTTATTCTCCAGTTTTTCTAATAATTTATCTCCAACTTTGTGCTCGTCACGATTGCTAAACCAATTATGGACGAACTTAATGACTTGATTTTTATCAAAAGATGCTATTTCTACTTTCTTAAATCCTAGAGGTATGTATTCACTGGCTGCTATGCGACAAGTAATAACAAAGTGATTGTTTGGGTATTTTTCGACTATTTCATCAATATTTTGATAAACCCGCTTGGTATCAGCTTGTAGAATCTCATCTAAGCCATCCAAAAGAATTAAACATTTTCCTTGTTTAAGTAAATTTTGGACTACTTTATTTAATTGATCTGCATCAGAAATACAAGCAGCAAATTCTCTAGTAATTGCATCACTCAGACTTGGCAGTTCCTTATTTTCTGCAAAAGTTCTTAGAGAAATATAAACAGGTACAACCAAATCTTCTTCTGAATAATTTTGCAAATAGTAAAGTGCTAAATACTTCAAAAGGGTAGTTTTTCCTTTCCCTGGATGACCAAATACAATCAACCTTTTATTGTGCTTGACTGCTTCTAAACCGTCAGTCACTTTTTCTTCTAGTTTAAAACTAAGACGTCTAAAGTCATAACTTTTATCAGCCTCTAATTCAGGCTCTAATAATGTAACTAATAATTCGTCTATGGAGCGCCGTTCTCTTCCTCTGATATTCTCTGAAATATTGACTGGAGTGTATATACTATCTAGTAGTACAGGTTCGGTCATATCTAGCACTTGGATAGTACCACATTTCCTTTCTATATATTCTCGGTACTGGTCAAGCCAATCTTCTTGTATATTTATTTCTTCTGTAGCTTTCTTGTCTAGATCAGAATTACCTTGCTCAGATTCTTCTAATGCTTGCAATGCTTCTTGATAACTATTATATTCTAGTAATACTGCGCATAGATAGTTAACATATTGTTCGTTTCTTTTTGTTTGTTTATTATCATTAAAAAAATTATAAATAGTTTTTTCTGAAATTATATTCTGACCGCGTGCATCTTCTAATTTATCTTTAAAGCGTTTTTGCAGGGCACGCGATAATTGCTTAGCTGAACTACCAAATTTCTGTGAATAAGCTCGCTTCATTAAATCAAATATTTTCGGTTCAACTGTAATCAGTGCCATCTATCTCTCCTATCTGGGGTTATAGAAGTAAATTAGTTATACATCAATCAAACTTTGTAAGTTTAAACAGAAATTCCCTAAGATGTCATCATCAATATAAAGAGCAAGTCATTTATATACATCATAGATATATTCATGAGACTTGAGGAGAACATATGGTACTCTTGTATTACATTGACTGTGAGAATTAAACCCAAATTTTGATTTATAGGAAGGCACTCTTACTTTAACCTCTTCTTCAATTTTTTGGGAAACAGTCAATCGATTTTGGATTTTAGATTTGCGAAAATGGAATTGACTGCACCCACGCATAGGATACAGCTTGGGGATTTTAGATTAACGATTTTAGATTTGTTCCGCCCACAAGGGACGGGCTTGTAGCAAAAACAATCCAAAATCCAAAATCCAAAATCTAAAATTGGCACGGTCAAGTTTCCTTCACCTCCGATAGGACTTCATTCTGCTTTGGGAACAGTCATATTTCTAATGTTAAGAGATGATATGCATTGTGATGCATGTTTAAATTTTATTAACTACTCAGAATCTATAGCGCACATAATCCTTGAGATATCGTTGATTTTCATAACTAACATTAATAGCAACCTATATTTTACTATATATTTCAATAAGTCAATCTAATTACATCTTATTACTGGTAATTGCATTCTGTTACAGACAAGTTTAGATAAATACTTTCTTTTCTATGCATAATTTTCATGTTTTACATATAATTACTTTCTACTTTCCTCAATTGCTTGTCTAAAAGTTATTTTTTTTCTCGTCATTAGTTCAATATAAAATTGCCATATATTGCTTTTGTTTGATATCAGAATTTCTTACCATTACCGCTAAGCATATTGGATAATGAATTTGAGTTTGAGTTGATTTTGCAATCATGCTTAGTAAAATCCTGAGATTCTTAAAAAGTAGACTAATGAAAATAAAATATAGCTCAAAGCCTAACAAAAAAGGCATTAAGAGACAATATTCACTAATGGAAAGAATTGTACTTATCTTAACGATAATTGCAACACTAGCTCAACTTGTCGAGCTAGGTTTAGAAATTCTTGATCATGTGAAGGAGACACAAACAATATCTATAGAGATAGTACAGCAGAACAGTAAACCCAACTTAGACACGACACCTTTTAAATAAATAAACAACTGCGGTACGCTAGATGATGAAGCGAAAAAAAGATTATGACACCTTCAGAGATTGCAGGTACGCTGGCAGAATTATTTAGTGCAGACGCTGTTAATGCGATCGCACCCGGTTCTTGGCAAATAGAAACTCCTGATTTTCGGCTTTTGGTACTACTTTCGGAGGATGAAACTTGGTTGCGAGTTTTGATTCCGATTGTACCAGCACAACAAGCCCAACCTTTTTTAGAACAATTTTTAGAAGCCAACTTTGATGATACTCAACAGGTACGCTATGCCATACAGCAAGGCGTAACCTGGGGGGTATTTCAACACAATTGCAGCAGTTTGGTTGTAGAGGATTTTCGAGATGCGATCGCTCGACTAATTTCTTTGCATGAAGTTGGTTTAGATGATGTCTTTAATCGGCTAGTTGAAAGTCGCATCCGGCAAATTATTCAAGCAGCAAAACTGCAAGGTCAATCCCTAGAATCCACAATGCAAAACTTAGAACGCTTTTACGCAGAAGGATTAATGGGAGATGAAAACCAAACTCCCCAAGCACGGGAAGAAACTTTAGCTGCTTGGCGGCGTCAGTTGGAACGACTTTGGTCAGAAATCTAAACCTGAAAATCTCAATGACTCAACAACTTGAGTTGAATGATTACAAGCAACAAATAGCGGATCTATACAGCCGCAGAAGTCACAATTACGATGAAAGCGATTGGCATCTTCAGATTGCTCATCGTTTAGTAGAATATACCCAAATCATTTCTGGACAGCAGGTTTTGGACATTGCCACTGGCACAGGTATGGTTGCGATTGAAGCAGCTCAAATTGTCGGTTCAGAAGGTCGGGTAGTCGGTGTAGACATTTCGGCTGGGATGCTTGAACAAGCAACACGCAAGATAGAAGCATTAGGTTTGAGCAATATTGAACTTCACTTAGCTGATGCTGAAACATTGAATTTTCCAGCTAACAGCTTTGATCGGATTTTGTGTTCATCTGCACTGATTTGGATGGCAGATATTCCAGCCACTTTACGCCTTTGGTATCAATTTCTCAAACCCGATGGTTTAATTGGCTTTCATGGATTTGCAGATACCGCTTTTATTGCAGGTGTTGTGATGAAGGAGGTTTGCAAAAAATATGGTGTTTCATTGACATACAACGACATCACAGGCACAGCCGATAAGTGTTATAACTTACTTGCCTCAGCAGGCTTTGAGGAAATTGAGGTCAAAGTCGAGCAATATGGTAGCTATATCAGTTTAGAGCAGGCTAAGCAAATGTGGATGGGAGGCTCTAATAACCCCACACCTGGACAATTTCCCAATCCGCTTTCACAACTTTCATCCCTGGCGCTGGAACAAGCCAAGGCTCGATTTGATGCAGAACTAGAAGCATTAGTAACAGACCAAGGCATTTGGAACGATATCACAGTCTTTTTTACTTTCGGTCGTAAGCCAGCAAACAAAGGTTAAGTCGGAGTTCTTGGTCATGTTCTCAGTCAAAGAAGCAGAAGCAATAGTTTTTAATTTGGTACAGCCGTTGGATCGTCAGCGGGATACAGAAGTTGTAGATTTGTTATCAGCGAATAGTCGCATTCTCGCTTCTCCCGTTTCGAGTCAACTGGACTTTCCCCATTGGGATAATTCGGCAATGGATGGTTACGCAGTGCGTTACACAGACGTACAGCAGGCTAGCCAGGAACAGCCAGTTAGTTTAGAAATTGTTGAAGATATTCCTGCTGGATATCAACCCCAATCTACTATTCAACAGGGACAGGCGGCACGGATTTTTACTGGTGCGGTAATGCCAACAAGTGCAGATACTGTGGTGATGCAGGAACGTACGCGGCGAGAGGATAACCGCGTGTTGATCTTGGCTGCACCAACGAAACCGCAAGAATTTGTCAGACATCGTGCTTGTTATTACAAAGCTGGGACACAATTGCTACCAGCAGGAGTAAGATTGCATGGGACAGAAATTGCCGTTTTAGCTGCTGCCCAGTGTACGCAAGTGAGTGTTTTCCGTCGTCTGCGCGTAGCAATTTTTTCTACTGGTGATGAACTGGTAACTCCTGACAAACCTCTGCAACCAGGGCAAATTGTAGACTCTAACCAGTATGCTTTAGCAGCTTTGGTGAAACAAATTGGGGCAGAACCGTTGATGTTGGGAATTGTCCCAGATAAACCAGATGCTCTTGAAGAAGCGATCGCCCACGCTATATCTAACGCCGATGTGGTTCTTTCTTCTGGGGGCGTCTCCGTGGGAGATTATGACTATGTTGAGCGAATTATTGAGTCTTTGGGAGGCGAAATTCATATTCAGGCTGTGGCAATGAAACCTGGTAAACCCCTCACTGTCGCTACATTTACTAATCAAGTTATCTATTTTGGTTTACCAGGAAACCCGGTTTCGGCATTGGTGACTTTTTGGCGGTTTGTGCAACCAACAATCAAAAAAATTTCTGGACTAGCAGAGGGTTGGCAACCAAAGTTTGTGAAAGCACGCACTCGTCATCAATTGCGATCGGATGGCAAACGCGAAACTTACTTTTGGGGTCAGTTGCATTTAACAGATGGAGTATATGAATTTCAGGTTGCTGGTGGAAGTCAAAATTCTGGCAATTTGATTAATATCGCGCAAACTAACGCTTTAGCTGTGCTCTTGGTGGGTCAAACATTAATTTCTCAAGGAGAAGAGGTACAAGTTTTGCTAGTCTAGTTAGTTCAGTAGACCTCTTGCGAAAGTGCCTTTTGCAAGAGGAGGGGAAAGGAAAAACTATCCCCTTTAACCTTTTACCTTTCACCTTTTCCCGACTTCTGCAAGAAGTCTATTGTATGTGGGTTAATCATCAAAACTTACTCCCAGATCTACGCCCAAGGCATTTTCGATTTTGCGGATAATTTCTTCTGTCGCTGGTGCTCTCAAATCTTCGGCTTCTAACTGATACCAATAGGAACGACTCACCCCACAGTCACGACATATTTGAGTCAGCGATCGCCCGTCTTGCTCTCTCGCCTGCTTTATCTTTTGTCCTAATCCCGGAAAATCTCGAACCACTTCTACTACTTTTTTTACTTCCATTGAGTTTATAGCCAAATCTTATAAATCTAATCTTAATGTAATTTATCTACAGACTGTTGACAAATGTAGGCAGACAAGCGACAATAAAAATTGTAGAGAAAGGCACCCCTAGACGCCAATCAAGCTAGTGCCTTTCTCTCCCCAAAATTATCAATATCGCCTTACCTTCCCACTAGTTGAGTCACTTGAGTCCGGGCTTTAGCGATCGATTGTGCCAAACTTGTGCCACCAAACTCGTCATTCTCAACATGAACAAAGGTGATGTCGGTGATGCCAATAAATCCAAAGACCGTTCTTAAAAACGGGTCTTGATAATTCAGCTTCTCATTGCGTTCACCAGGTTCAAAGCCAGAACCACCTCGCGCCGTGATGATCAACATTTTCTTACCCAGTACGAGCGGTTTGTAGGGATTGGCAGCATCCTCTGGTTCAAACGCAAAGGTTCGCCCAACCCGCACAATTCGGTCAATATAAGCCTTGAATGTACTAGGAACGCTGAAATTATACATAGGAATGCCGATGACGTAGAGATCGGCCTGCGCGCTGGCTCACCAATGACTAATGACGACCTTAACTAGTTAGCTTTATTTGTACCGACCTACTTATTGTTTCCTCTTTAACTTTTCTCACAAGAAGTAAAAGTAGGTTTTCAAGACATTTATTTATGAGAAAAATCTCATAAAGATGAGAATTTTCTCACAAATAAGTATGAAAATATTTTTGCTCTTATCCCAACTGCTTCTTCTTTATTGCCTCAAAAAACTAATGTGGTAATGCAAATTTCTCTAACCATAAAATATAGTTTTTACATAACTTTACATAAGTTTACGCGGACATATTTTGCTTGTCATAATAAGCAATTTTGTCATCATGTCAGTAACATGATTTTCTTCTCATTTGCTCTATCGAAAGTAGTAGATTATTTAATTTCAAAAAAATTTGAAATTCTCTGATTTTTTTAAAAAGATTGTAAAAATGTCTGGAATAATATTCATTTGTGACCAAAATCATTAAGCTTATAAATAAACATCAGCAAAATTCAGACTTCAGTCTGATGGCAAAATTGAAACAGCTAGTAAGCTGTCAAAGATCCAAATGAAAATAGCCTTTATCGTAAACAAGTTTCCAGTTTTATCTGAAACGTTTATTCTGAACCAAATTACTGGATTAATTAATCGTGGACATGAGGTTCACATATACGGTTCTCCACCGGATGATGCTTCTAAATTTCATCCAGATGTAGAAACTTATAACTTGCTCAAGCATACCTATTATGCTCTTTCAGTTCCTAAAAATCACTTCTGGCGCTTGCTCAAAGGTCTGGGATTTATAATTGCCAATTTTAATCAAGCTCCTCTTGTAATACTGCGATCGCTCAACTTTTTTCGCTACGGTAGGAACGCAGCTTCCCTAAGATTATTGTACTCAATTATACCTTTTTTAAAGGTACGCTCGTACGATATAATCCACTGCCAATTTGGGATACAAGGCAATCAAGGATTGATTTATCGCGAACTTGGTGCTATACAAGGAAAATTAATTACTTGCTTTCGGGGCTATGATATCAGTTGGTATGTACAAGAATATGGAGAACAAGTTTATGATGAACTATTTATCAAAGGAGATTTTTTTCTTACTAACTGCGAATTTTTTAAGAAGCGAATAATTAAACTCGGCTGCGATCAAAACAAAGTAGTCGTTCATGGCTCAGGAATAGACTGTAGCCGATTTCAATTTAAAGTCAGAAAACTCAAATCGGATGGGAAAATTCGCATCGCTACGACTGGCCGCTTAGTCGAAAAAAAAGGAATAGAATATGCCATTCGTGCCGTTGCCAAAGTCTTAAAAAATCATGAAAATGTTGAGTATAATATCATCGGTGATGGAGAGTTAAAAGCACACTTTCAACAGGTTATTAGGGAACTAGGTGTTGCTGAGCACATAAAACTTCTTGGTTGGAAGAACCAGCAAGAAATTATTGAAATTCTCGATCGCGCTCATATTTTTATTGCCCCAAGCGTCACAGCAAAAAACGGAAACCAAGATGCTCCTGTCAATACCCTAAAAGAAGCAATGGCAATGGGTTTACCAGTCATAGGTACTTTCCACGGTGGTATTCCTGAACTAGTTCAAGATGGTATTTCTGGTTTTCTTGTTCCAGAAAGAGATGCAGATGCTATTGCTGAGAAATTGAGCTATTTCATCGAGCATCCAGAAATTTGGGAACAAATGGGTAAAGCAGGTCGTGCCTATGTAGAAGCACACTATGACATCCACAAACTCAACGATGAGCTAGTGGAAATTTATCGGCAAGTATTGGCGAATAATTTATACTCATGCCGGGTGCAACAACCACAACCGACAATCACTACTGAATGTGTATGAACTGCTGAAATTAAGGAAGGATAAACATATGAATTTGCCATCAGTTGTAGAGCCAGAAGTGACGATTGTTGTTGTTCCACGGGAGCGTTTCAGCTATACCCGAGAATCATTGGAAAGCATTTACGAGCATACAAAGTGTCCCTTTAAGTTAATCTACGTAGATGGTGGTTCACCGTCGCATATTAGGGATTATCTGGCAACTAAAGCAGCCGAGAAGCAGTTTCAACTAATTCGCACCGAACACTACCTCTCTCCCAACCATGCTAGGAACTTAGGTTTACGCCAAGTCAACAGCAAATATGTCGTCTTCATTGATAATGACGTGGTAGTTACTCCTGGCTGGCTAAAGCCGTTGGTAGATTGTGCTGAAGAAACCGGAGCAACTATAGTTAGTCCCCTCATTTGCCAGTACCTGCCATTACACACAGAAGTACATTGTGCAGGTGGAGAATCTGGAGTGAAGGTAGAAACGAAAGGCGAGACAACCAGACGGCGGATGATTGAGAAAATCTACAAACAAGGTCGCAAAGTAGCAGACGTGCGTCCCCAACTGCAACGGCAAAAAACTGGACTGGCAGAGTTCCACTGCATGATGGTACGCACAGAAATATTCGATCAAGTCGGTCTGTTGGATGAAGCACTGCTAAACACGAAAGAACACGTAGATTTGTGTATATTAGTGGTTGAGGCTGGCGGTACAGTCTACCTGGAACCTGAATCTTTGGTGACATATGTGCCAGGGCCACCACTGGAGTGGACAGACTTACATTTCTATATGCTGCGGTGGAGCGATGCTTGGGAATTGGCAAGCTTGAAACGCTTGCGCGACAAGTGGAACCTGACTGAAGATGAGTACTTTCAGAACAAGTATAAACGCTTGGGATGGCGGCGAGATATGACAATTGTCAGCCCGATCGCCCGCAAACTTCCTTTCGGGAAAATGGGTTCTCGGGCAGTAGCGAAACTTCTCCGTACAATTGACAAAGCACTGAACCGTTATTTGACCACTCGCTACGCAAGAAGATATTTGCAAAGTCAGCAAGATCAAGTTCCACCACAGCAGCCACCGACATCGGCGATGACAGCATCATCGTAGGGATAAGTGGGTTTATGACCTGCAAAGAGAAAACACAAGTATGCACGATCGCTCGGCTAAAAATGAAAAATTTTTGCCCACTACTAACTCCACATTCACTATGCGGCTTCATCGCCGACAATTTGTCATCGGCTCGGAAGCTTTTCGTCCGTATGCCGACTGGCATTGTCGCCAGTTGAACACCTCAACGTGGATCTCCTATTGCCCTGAACTCCGTGCTAGCTGGACGAATGACGCTGATGGTGTTCCTTGGGTTTTGTTAGGGCTGGCTGTGGAAACGCTTGAGTCTCGCCCAGAACCGCCGAGCCAGATTGCACAAACTGCTAGCGCCGACATACCTGAGCTTTACCCCAGTTGGGCAGGGCGCTGGGTGTTAATTGATAGGGATCGGGTACACATGGATGCCAGTGGGCTGCTTGGTTGCTTCTATGGAACAACACCTGATGGCAAAATCTGGGTATCAAGCAGTCCAGCGCTGCTTGCCATGATACTTTCGCCCGAAACCGATCCCCGACAGTTGCGTTACCAACAGGGATTATCGTGGTTCACACCGCCCTATTCTCGCTTTGTTGGCATTAACCGTCTTTTGCCTAGCCAAGTTCTCGAACTCAAAGATGGTAGCATCCAACCGCGATCGCTAATGCCCCCCATAAATCCTTCCCTTGGCTACGACGAGACTTTAGAGCTTCTCAAACAGAGTTTGATGACGGCGTTAAAGCGACTCTCACAAGCAGAAAGTAGATTGTGGCTGGGGTTATCAGCAGGTGTTGACTCACGACTGGTGTTAGCTACAGCATACTGTGCCAAGATCAACATCATGCCCTTTACCCGGATCAGTCCCAGGATGTCGGTAGCCGATCGCTTGCTACCACCCCAATTGGCACATGAACTTGGGTACAAACACATCTTCCTGCGCGGACAAAGCAAGAGTAAATCAGATCGCCTGCATTTCGTCGCCGCTCACACTGTCGGTCACGTATCAGAGGGCGATGCTCTACCCTTTCTCCGCAGTGTGCGTGATTCCCTAGAGGGAATTTCCATTGGTGGCTGGTGCTTCGGTGTAGGCAAAGCCTTGGGGCGTCAGTCCTTACCCGATTCCATTGATGACCTCAAAACCTGCACTCAACAGATAGCGCAAGCATATAACGAGCCGTTGGCTTCAAGCGCGATCGCAGGCATACAAGATTGGTTGAAATGGGTGCAAAAAACTCCCCAGGAACACTTAGATTGGCGAGATCGTTTTTACATCGAACAACGCCTAGCTGGCTGGCAAAGTTCAAAAGAACAGTTGTATGACCTAAGTAAAATCGAAAGGATTCCTGTCATTAATGCCGCTCGCAACTACGCGCTAATGCTTGGTATCGAAGAACACCGCCGCCTTGAGGCTAAGTATCAAGTCGAACTCATCTCCAGAATTGCCCCTCAGCTATCTAGCTATCCCTGCAATCCAGATGAGTATTATTTTGGTAAACTTCGAGCGATCGCCATCAAATCTTCCTACGATCCAACATATCCTTACCAGATAATTAAAAACAAACTGCGATTTTGACGCTCACTTTGCTCATCACCTCAAAGACTTCCAAATAAAAAAATATCCAATCGCTCGTAAGACAAGGAGGACAAGAAAGACAAGGAAAAGGAAACGAAAAGCCTAAATCATAAAATCATAAGCTTTTTGACATTTGACTTCTAAGGCAGCGGTACTAGTGCTTGCCTGTAATTGAAAATTTATGTGTGTAATATCTCTGTAGGGTGACAAACATTGAAGCAGAATACGCGTTCAAGATATCGGCTACCTGAGGTGATTCATACACCAGAAAGTAGCCTGAGATATCCAATCCAATTATTCAAACAAATGTGGCGAGACTTGCTAGCTTCTCGCGAACTCGCTTGGCGGCTGATGGTACGCGATATCAGTGCCCAGTACCGCCAATCATTTTTAGGAATAGTCTGGGCTTTTTTACCCCCAATTGTCATGGCTGCTGGATTTACCCTTGCCAATGATGCCAACGTTATTAATGTTGGGGTAACAGATTTACCATATCCAGCTTATGTCATGTTTAGTACAGCCCTATGGCAAACCTTTGTGGAAGCCTTAAATGGCCCGGTGCAAGCAGTGACAACAGCGAAACCGATGCTAGCCAGAGTTAACTTTCCCCGAGAAGCATTAATTTTGGCGAAGTTGGGCGAAGTGTTTTTTAACTTTGCGATCAAGCTGATTTTAATAGTGGCACTGTTTATCTGGTTTCGCGTGCCTGTGAGTTGGACGGTAATTTTAACACCTGTGGCATTAATTCACTTAGTTTTACTGGGAACATTCATCGGTATTTTATTAGCTCCATTAGGGGTTTTGTATCAAGATGTGTCTAAGGGGCTAACTTTAATAACAGGGTTTTGGCTATTTTTAACTCCAGTAGTTTATCCAGTCCCCAGTGAAGGAACATTTGGGTTTTTAGTCAAACTAAATCCCGTAACTCCTCTACTAGTAACAGCCCGAGAATTAGCAACAACAGGAGTAGTATCAGAACCTTTGAGATTTTGGGTAGTAAGTGCAATTACTTTGCTTGGCTTGCTACTAACTTGGATTGCATTCCGTCTTGCTATGCCTTTCGTGGTTGAGAGAGTGAGTTCCTAATCATGACCGAGTTAATCGAAAAAGATATTTCTGTTCAGTCTCAAGATGAGACTGAAGTAGTAGTTTCAGTAGAGAATGTTTCTAAAAAGTTTTGTAGAAACTTAAAACAGTCTTTATTATACGGCGTTCAAGACATTGCTACAGAATTGGTAGGAGGAAGTAGAAAAGGTGATACCTTAAGACCAAAAGAGTTTTGGGCGCTTAAAGATGTCAGTTTTCAGCTGCGACGGGGAGAAGCACTAGGTTTAGTCGGCTCAAATGGAGCTGGAAAAAGTACGCTGTTACGTATTATTAGTGGCTTAATTAAACCTGATACTGGCAGAGTTAAAGTTAGGGGTAGAATAGCTCCTTTAATTGCATTAGGAGCAGGGTTTAATCCAATCCTGACAGGACGAGAAAATATTTATGCAAATATGTCAATTTTGGGTCTATCTACAAAAGAAATTGACGAAAAATTTCAGGATGTCATAGATTTTGCGGAAATTGCTGATGCCATTGATGCGCCCGTGCAAACCTATAGTTCTGGTATGGCAGCAAGGCTGGGATTTGCTTGTGCAGTACATATAGAACCAGAAATTTTGCTCATTGATGAAGTGCTGGCTGTAGGGGATATAAAGTTTAGGATGAAGTGTCATCGGAGGCTGGCGAAACTTAGAGAACAAGGCACAGCTTTTATCCTAGTTTCTCATAATCCCCAAACGATATTAAATGTATGTGAATCTTCTATTTATCTTTCCAAGGGACACTTGATTACATCTGGCGAAACAAGTTTAGTTATGAGTAGATACGAAGAAGATTTGTATCTGCATGGGTTAGATAAGCCAACAGGAGCAATGTTTTTGCCAGAAAAATCTCCCCATGAAAGTACAGGTTTAGATATTATTTCTGTGTGTTTTAAGGATGAGCAAGGAAATATTTTAGAAGCGCCTGTTACTGGTGAAACAGCTTATTTTTGCGTAGAATGCAGAGCAAATAAGAAAATTAATAATGTCAACTTATGTGTATCAATTACAGCGCAAGCAGGAGAAAATGAACGTATTTTGTATCTAACTTCTGCTAATGATAATGAGCAACTAGAAGTATTACCAGGAAAAGTGGAGCTACAGATGCAAATGCCCTACTGCTGCTTATCACCTGGTTTGTATAGCGCCAAAATCTTTGTAAGGGAAGGTACGTATTCTTTTGATGGAGTTCAATCTTTTAGATTTATTGTGAAAACAAGTCAGAAAACATTTAATTCTTTGTTTTATCAACCCAGAAAGTGGCAAGTCATTAATAAATAAGTCGAATGAATTTAGTTACTTAAACAAATGCCAACTATTTTTTGCGAGCCAGACAAATACCAAAAAAACACTGCTTAAGGCTATGGAACCAACAAAACTTTTTTACGAGCGAGAAACAGATTATGTCAAGTATCGACCAAGCTATCCCGCCGATGCAATCAATGCTATCTTAGAGGGACTTGGCGAGCGATCGCAGCTTGTTGCAGCAGATATTGGGGCTGGTACAGGCATCGCCTCGCGTCTTCTTGCTGAGCGAGGGGTACGTGTCATTGCGATTGAGCCGAATACTTCAATGAGACAAGCTGCTGACACTCATCCATTGATAGAGTTTTCTGATGCAACTGCCGAAGCTACTAAACTACCTAACGCATCTGTTGACTTATTAACCTGCTTCCAGGCTTTCCATTGGTTCGATCCTGCACCAACTTTATCGGAGTTTCGTCGTATTCTCAAGCCATCCGGACGCTTGGCTTTAGTATGGAACCACTGGGCTGCGGATAACAAATTTTTGGAAGAATTCGGTTGTGTACTTCGCAAAGCGGCATCGAAGGATAGCCCAAAAAAAAAGGTTGGTAGTGGTTTCAAACCCCTCTTGTCCAGCCCACATTTCACAAATATCCGTCGCTGTACCTTTACCCACTCTCATGAGTTGGATTTGCCCGGTATTATCGGTTACGCCCAGAGTAAATACTTCGTCCCGCGTTCTGGATCGAGCTATGAGCAACTTATCTTAGATTTGCAGGAGTTGCACACCCGTTGGGCAGACGATCGCGGTTTAGTGCGCTTGGACTTTTGCACTACTGTTTACCTCGCCAAGCCACAACTTTATGACTTTCCTAAATTCATGACACGTTGGCGGAGTTGGTTCCTCACCAAGTGGTGGAAATTAAATAAAGCAACGACCTAATACACCATTTAGTAATCTTCAAATTGGAAGGGAAGGAGGACTTGGAGGGATGGGGTGATGGGGTGATCGGGTGTAGACGCCCTCCGGGCGGCTTCGGTGTAGGGTAGGGGAGAGTCCAGTTTTATATTCTCCCCAACTCCTCACCTCCGGTTCTCCCACTCTCCCTTGTCTCCCCTCTCCCTTTCCTGGTTGCGAAAGTACTTTATGCCGAAAGTGACAAAAAACATCTTGCACACCTATGCAACAGTCAGGAGGCTCAGCCTCCAAACCCTCGTTACCAGGTTGAATCTGTCAACCTGGTAACGAGATATCAGAGCCTCTGGCTCCGAAAAAAGAAATAATTACCACTTCCATCGTAATGACATTACCTATTTATTTTTCCAAATTTAGAGGATAACAAAAATGTCAAAGCTTGTTTCGGTAATTATACCTTGCTTTAATGCCGCCAAATGGTTGGCAGAGGCAATAGACAGCTGCTTGCAACAAACTTATCCCAATATCGAAATTATTGTTATTGATGATGGTTCAACTGATAATTCTTTAGAAATCATCAAAAGTTATGATAACAAAATCATCTGGAAAAGTTGCCCCCATCAAGGGGGAAATCACGCCAGAAATTTAGCCTTTGCTTTATCAAAGGGAGAGTATATTCAGTACTTGGATGCAGATGACTACATCTTACCTGAAAAAATCGAAAGGCAAGTGCACTTTTTAGAAACAACGGGAGCGGATGTTGTTTATGGTGATTGGAGATACCAGCATCATTTACCCGACGGAAAAAGTTATTTAGATAACATTGAAATTTCGGGAGCACAAGCAGATATTCTTGAATCTCTACTAGTAAATTGGTGGACTGCTGTTGCTTCTTTACTGTATAGAAGAACGGCTATAGAAAAAAGTGATGGCTGGGATGAAGAATTAGCAGTCGCACAAGATAGAGATTTTTTCTTATCAGTCGTCATCAACGGTGCTAAAGTCGTATATCAACCAGGTTGCTATTCAGTTTACAGACGCTATGGCAATGTTACAGTCTCCAGTTCCTCAAAAAGCCGCTGGATTCAATGCCAAATGATAGTATTAAAAAAGGTAGAAAAGAAGCTATTGAAGTTGAACAAACTTTCCAATAAATATCGTTGTGCTATGGCTCAATGCTATTTTGAACTGGCTAGAGAAGCTTTGAAGAGTGACTATTACAAATTATACCTGAAATTAATAGAAGAAGTTTTAATTACCTATCCAGACTTTAAGAAGAAGAGTAGAAAAGCAATTTATAATATCGTGCAAAATATTTGTGGATTTCGTCAGTGTGAAAGAATAGCATTTTATGTTCTTTTGACCCACAAGTTTGTCACTTCTACAGTAGATAACTTGTCGAACCAGGAAAGAAAATTAGGCGTACCATTATAGTATAGACTGTAGCTATCTAGATATAGGCACAGCACGATCGCTTACAATGTAGGTCATACTGATGAATCGCTCAAAAATTGTTGCAATTATTACAGGCGTAATTTCTATAATATTGGCGATCGCCTACCTCCTCATTGTCCAAATCTTAGACTTTCGCGGGGAAATGAAACCTGCTCCCATCAGTGAAGTTGAGCAATCAGTATCGATAGTTACGCAAAGTTATACTAGTAGTTGACCTGAGATTAGTTGCAACTCACACTGTGGGTTCGTCATAGAGCTTTCAAGGCTGATCTGCCTATTAAGTAAGTAGGCGAGAAAAAATCAAACATTGTTGTTTTTAATTGTGTCTGCAAGTCTCATAATCTTTAGTTTAGTACAGACTTGCAGACTTTTTTAGTCTCTTCTCTCACATGTAGCGATCGCTTAAGTAAGTGCCATTCAACTGTAGGGTGCGTTAGAGCGAAGCGTAACGCACCGAAATAATCGATTTTTGGTGTGTTAGAACGAATGTCCGTAACGCACCCTACATTTGTGCATTTCTTTTTTTGTCTAAATTCTGTAATTAGCAAGAAAATTTACACGAATTCTCCAAAAACTTGCAACTAAGAATTTCTATTTTCCTTTTACCTAGCTAACTTTTACTGGTTTGTCTATGAATACGCAATGGTATAAAAAAACAGTTTGTCTTGCCAAGACAAACTGTATGCAAAAAGATTTTATATACAATCTAGAACTACATCATGCCCATGCCGCCCATGCCACCCATGCCCATGCCGCCCATGCCGCCCATATCGGGAGCACCACCTGCGGCTTTCTTCTCAGGCTTTTCTGCTACGACAGCTTCGGTAGTTAGAACCATAGAAGCAATAGAAGCGGCGTTTTGCAAGGCTGAACGCACGACTTTGGCGGGATCAATAATACCCGCAGCAATCATGTCTTGAAATTCACCAGTAGCAGCGTTGTAACCAATGTTGAATTCTGTAGTACGCACTTTTTCGACGATCACAGAACCTTCAACACCGGCGTTATCTGCAATTTGGCGCAAGGGTGCATCTAGCGATCGCTCAACAATACCAGCACCAATTTTTTCTTCTTCGTTGAGGCTATTTTTAATTTCGTCGACTTTCGTAGCCAGGTGAATCAGCATCGTACCACCACCAGGCACGATTCCTTCTTCCACAGCGGCTTTGGTAGCGTTGAGGGCGTCTTCAATCCGCAGTTTGCGGTCTTTGAGTTCGGTTTCTGTTGCCGCACCCACTTTAATGACAGCCACACCACCAGCTAGCTTGGCGATGCGTTCTTGGAGTTTTTCTTTATCGTATTCCGAATCGGTTTCTTCCAATTGCTTGCGAATTTGGGCAATGCGCTTTTGTACGTCTGCTGTGTGCTCACCACCAGCAACGATTGTGGTGTTTTCTTTGTCAATCGTAACCCTACGGGCAACTCCTAACATCTCCAAAGTAACGGTATCCAAACTTAAACCGATTTCTTCGGAAATCAATTGCCCACCAGTAAGAATAGCAATGTCTTGCAACATCGCTTTGCGGCGATCGCCAAATCCAGGTGCTTTGATGGCGCAAACTGACAGCACACCCCGCGCTTTGTTCACAACCAAAGTTGCCAAAGCTTCGCCTTCTACATCTTCAGCGATAATCAGTAGGGGTTGACCCAAACGAGCAACTTTTTCCAAAACAGGCACTAAGTCCTGAATACTGCTGATTTTCTTATCAGTGATGAGAATCCGGGCGTTCTCAAATTCCACCGTCATCCGCTCGTTGTCGGTGATAAAGTAGGGGGAAATGTAACCTCGGTCAATTTGCATCCCTTCTACCACTTCCAATTCGGTGGTCAGGGACTTAGATTCTTCTACGGTGATGACACCGTCTTTGGTGACTTTTTCCATTGCTTCGGCAATCATGGCACCGATTTCTTCATCGTTGCCAGCGGAAACAGTCGCAACTTGGGCGATCGCGCTACCTTCAACCGGTCTTGCTACCGCCACAATTTCTTGCACTAACCTGTCAACAGTTTTTTCAATGCCGTGCCGCGTCGCGACTGGATTTGCTCCAGCAGCTACGTTCTTCAAGCCTTCTTTGATCATCGCTTGTGCTAGCACTGTTGCTGTAGTGGTGCCGTCACCAGCTACTTCTTTGGTTTTGGAAGCAACTTCTTGGATGAGTTTTGCGCCAGTATTTTCGAGGGGGTCTTCTAGTTCAATTTCTTTGGCAACGGTGATACCATCGTTAACAATTTGGGGCGTACCAAATTTTTTTTCTAAAAGGACGTTGCGACCTTTTGGCCCCAAAGTAATTTTCACGGCATCGGCAAGAGTGTTTATGCCTTTTTCTAACGCCCGTCGCGAATCTTCATCAAATGCAATAATCTTGGCCATAGTTCAATTTGTGTTCAGTTAGTGAGTTCTTCCATTAGACAATTTAGCACTCACAGGACAAGAGTGCTAACTCAACAATTAATAGTAAACCTGTTCACTAAAAAATTGGTAACTGATGAATGCTTGAGCAAGTTGCTCATTTTTCTGATGGTGAGAAAAAAAAATGATTAGTATACACTTGATGCTGATGTTGGATAAAGGCAGTAATGGTGGAAATGGGAGATGAATATATACAGCTCCCTTGAGGCGCTTGGTATTGCTGACCCTAGCGGTTCCGGCTGGTTGGCGGTAGTTTTTACATTTTTATTAGCTTGGGCTGTGACATGGCGTTTAATTCCGGCAGTACGCAAATTTGCTTTGCGGGTGGGTTGGGCTGACCAACCAAATGCACGGCGGTTAAACCGAGAACCTTTACCTAACGCAGGGGGTTTGGCTATCTATGCAGGAGTAATAGCGGCTTTGATACTAGCAAGCCTGTTAAGACCTATTGAACTCCAAGGTGTATTGGCTCAAGTGCTAACTATTCTCTTAGGAGGTTCAATATTAGTCCTAGTAGGCTTCATTGACGACCAATTTGGCTTACCTCCTTCAGTTCGCCTACTAGTGCAAGTTCTGACGGCACTGCTGCTAGTTGGGAATGGCATTAGCATTAAAGTTACTTTTGGTACTCCCCTCGACTCGCTACTGTCAACCTTGCTAACAGTATTGTGGGTTGTGGGAATTACCAACGCCATCAACTTGATGGATGGTATGGATGGTTTGGCGGGAGGAGTTAGCTTTATCACCGCCATGAGTTTATTAGCTGTTTCGGCACAGTTTCCGAATTGGGCAGCAGCAACCCTGGTTCTGGCAGCATTAGCGGGAGCAGCGCTGGGTTTTTTGCGCCATAATTTCCACCCTTCACACATCATTATGGGTGATGCTGGAGCTTACTTTTTTGGCTATGTACTTGCTGCCACCGCTATTATAGGCGACTTACAGGTTAGCACAGTCTTTTCTTTAGTTCCGCCAGTTTTGTTTCTGCTCTTGCCTGTGCTGGATACTACCCAAGTGTTTGTGCGACGGATAATGGCAGGGAAAAACCCCCTCAGTACTCCTGGAAAAGACCACTTACACCACCGTTTGTTGGCTCTGGGTTTCTCCCAGCGCCGCGCTGCACTCACTCTTTGGACGATTGCCTTGGTTTGCAACTGGCTGGCGATGACAATACAAGGCATGAGCTTGGTAGTTATATTTACTACTACCCTCAGTATTATTGCTCTATTAGGCTTTACTCTCTGGCAGAGGATTAGGGCAACGTGAAGAATGGGGAAAAGGGGAGCGTAAGCGCCCTTGGAGGTTTCCGAGGCAGTGCGTTGGAGGGTTTCCCCCCAACCCCACTGGCGTGGGGCCCCTAAGCCCCCCGTTGTAGCACCTGCCGTTGGGTTGTAGCGACTGGCGTGAAAGGTAAAAGGGCAAAGGAAGAATCTCTTCTTACCCTTTCCCCCTTACCCCTTACCCTTTCCCCTTCGTTTAATTACGCCATCACCATCCCGCCATCGACGTTAAAGACTTGTCCGGTGATGTAGGCTGCTGCGGGATCGGCGGCTAGGAAGCGCACCATACCAGCAACTTCTTCAGGCTGGCCGTAGCGACCAAGGGGAATATATTTGAGAATTTCTTCGGCATTGATATTACTTGTCATGTCGGTGGCGATGAAGCCAGGGGCAACGGCGTTAACGGTAATGCTGCGAGATGCAAATTCTTTAGCAACGGTTTTGGTAAAACCAATGACACCTGCTTTGGCGGCGCTGTAATTGGCTTGTCCGGGGTTGCCCATTTGTCCGGCGACAGAGGTAATGTTGACGATTCGCCCCGATCGCTGTTTGAGCATGATTTTACTGACAGCACGAGTGCTTAAAAATACACCTGTGAGATTGAGGTCAATTACTGCTTGCCAGTCTTCTGGCTTCATTCGTAACAATAGTGTGTCGCGAGTTATACCAGCGTTGTTGACCAAGATGTCAATGCGATGAAACTTTTCGGTGACGGCACTCACTAAAGCATCTACTTGCTCAGCTTTGGAGACATCAGCGCTGAGTGCGATCGCACTACCACCTGCTTGAGTAATTTCTGACACTACTTCCTCAGCAGCTTGGCTGGAACTAGCATAATTGACAACTACGCTGGCTCCGACTTTTGCCAATTCTCGCGCGATCGCCCGCCCAATCCCCCGAGAAGCACCAGTGACAATAGCAACTTGTCCTCGCAAAGTTTGTAAATTTTCTGGTAAAAGTTCCATAACTACTCCTCTTGATTGTTTCACCGCGCTAATCATCATAGGGTGATTCGGGAGCGCAACTAATAACAATTCGCTTTAATTTGACTACAGGTAGAGAGATGGGGGGAGTGGGAGAGTGGGAGAGTGGGAGAGTGGGGGAATAATTATTAACCACTAACTACTAACCACTAACTACTAACTAGTTAACTTTATTTGTGCTTACTTACTTAACTTAATAAATTGTTATCAAAAATAACAACACCTCAATCGCTTTGATAGAAGTATTTTAGAAAATTTTGTAGTTTGCGATACATTTTTGTGGAAAATTTGTTGCTATCTATAAGCATTGAATATAAAAAGCCTGTCCTCAAAAATAACTATTAGCAATTGGGTAAGAATATATATAGCTTCTAGGGTTCCGGTTTAATTCTAAGAAGTTAAACGACTGGTCCAAGAGAAGCACCCAGTTTAGCAAGAACTGGCTACACGGCGGGAAAAAAGCCCGGGAGGTGCATAGCAGAAATTTAACTGTTATGACTTGCCCGGGCTATAGTTTTTTCCTTACTATTGTTTAGATGTCATATTTTGAAACATGACCGATCAATCTTTTACTGACGCCAATTCTCATTTCCAACGACCTGCAACACAAGCGAATCGGGCGCTGGAAAAAGAAGCAAATTTGCCCCTGACAGGGTGGCAGCAGGAAGTTTCTAGAGGATTAGAATTTGGTTTAGAAGCGGCAGAAAGTATCAGCGATCGCTCCATTCCTACCTTTTCTCGCGGTGAACTTCCCCACTTTGCCGGAATTAATACTTTTTTGAAAGCACCCTATTTAGAAGATGTGCGAAAAGTCGGCGAATACGACGTTGCGATTGTGGGTGTACCGCATGATTCTGGAACTACCTATCGACCCGGAACTCGTTTTGGCCCCCAAGGAATCCGCCGAATTTCGGCATTGTACACTCCTTATAACTTTGAACTAGGTGTTGATTTGCGCGAGCAAATTACCTTGTGTGATGTGGGTGATATTTTTACCATTCCAGCCAATAACGAAAAATCTTTTGACCAGATTTCTAAAGGCATTGCTCACATCTTTAGTTCTGGTGCATTTCCCATCATTATGGGAGGCGATCATTCAATTGGATTTCCGACAGTGCGAGGTGTTTGCCGTCACTTAGGTGACAAAAAAGTCGGAATTATTCACTTTGACCGTCATGTCGATACCCAGGAAACAGACCTTGATGAGCGGATGCATACCTGTCCCTGGTTCCATGCAACAAATATTAAAAATGCTCCAGCAAAAAACCTCGTGCAATTAGGAATTGGTGGTTGGCAAGTACCGCGTCAAGGTGTAAAAGTTTGTCGAGAAAGAGCTACCAACATCCTAACAGTTACGGACATCACAGAGATGGGTTTGGATGCGGCAGTCAACTTTGCCTTAGAACGAGCTTTAGATGGTACTGACTGCGTTTACATCAGCTTTGATATTGATTGCATCGATGCTGGTTTTGTCCCTGGAACAGGCTGGCCTGAACCTGGTGGATTATTACCGCGTGAAGCGCTTTACATGTTAGGTAAAATTATCCAGAAAGCACCTATTTGTGGACTAGAAGTTGTCGAAGTTTCACCTCCTTACGATATCAGCGACATTACATCATTAATGGCGACAAGGGTCATTTGCGACACAATGGCGCATTTAGTGATATCTGGTCAATTACCACGCAAAGAAAAACCCGCATATATTCACCCCGAAGCACAATCAGAGTTAGTGGAAAATTGGAGGTAAATTTATCATTGCACCCGTGCATGGTGTGGGGATAAAAATATAAACCTGCATAGGTAGGGTTGGTTGAGTTTTGCGTAAAAAAGTAGCGATTTTAAACGCACGCCTGTAGCAAAGGAAAACGCACCAGGGACGCAGAGTCTGAATAGAAAGATTTTGCTATGAATTTATGCGATTTTGTATTTAGTTGGTATTGCCCTGGGCTTTAGCCTGGGGCGAAGGAGGGGAATTTTGCACGAAACTGATATGACAAAAGCGCTCATTTTAACTGTAAAAGATTGGTGTGAATCCCAGCTTGAGCATCCACAAATTTCTCAAATTCACCTGATTGTTGGTAAGTTTACTTGTGTTGAACCAGCAAGCTTGCAATTTGCTTTTGAGGTACAGACGCGCAATACCTTTTTAGAAGGGGTAAAACTGGTAATTCAAGAAACACCATTAATTGCTTTTTGTCACCGTTGCCAACAAGAATATTCACCGCAAATTGGCTGGCAATACGCCTGTCCTGAATGTCATTCTCCAATGGAGGATATTCTCTCAGGTAGAGAGTTGAAAATTGACAAAATTGAGTACGCTTATGCATCAAACATTTGACGCAGCATTAGGAATTAACTTGCTTCATGCTAACCAGCAAGGAGCCGACCACAACCGAGCGCATTTTGATGAATGGGGAATTATTTGTTTCAACATTATGAGTAGCCCAGGTGCTGGTAAAACAGCACTACTAGAGCGTACGCTTGCTACTTTGAGCAACGAGTTAAAAATTGCCGTGATTGAAGGGGATATGACCACCGATTTAGATGCAGAACGGCTGCGGAAATACGGTGTGCCTGTGATTGCAATTAATACAGGTCGTTCTTGTCATTTAGATTCCAAAATGGTTGCAGGCGGAATTCATCGACTGGAACACGAATACAATCCTTCTGACTTTGATTTAGTGCTGGTAGAAAATGTTGGTAATTTAGTTTGTCCTGCTGAATTTGAAGTTGGAGAACATGCCAAAGTTGCTTTATTGAGCGTGACTGAAGGTGAAGACAAACCGCTGAAATATCCGATTATGTTCCAAGAAGCAGATTGTCTGCTGATTACCAAAATAGATTTGGCTCCTTATTTGGATATTGATATTAGCTGCATTGAAGTTAATGTCCGTCAGATGAATCCTAATATTAGGATTATTCCTGTTTCTGCTAAAACAGGTGAGGGCTTGGAAGTTTGGTTTGATTGGGTGCGTCAGTTCAAATCACTAACTACCTAAGAGCGTAGTGAGGGTAAACTCAAGAACTTCTGCACAAGCTTTGTTTCACATGACTTATAAGGCTTGCATCAAAAAAACTAGTGACTAATGATAGAGGATTAAGAGCTAATTTGTCACAAAAACTAAAGTGTCACTCAGATAAAAACCAGCGGTTATCAGGCATCTTATAAATCTAATTGGAAGACCAAATATGTTGTCTGGTTAAATACTACGATTTACTGAGGTCATATGAGTAAGCGTAACGTTCCCATTTTACTTTTTTTGGCTCTTGGGCTAGGAGTTTCTTGTTTGACCTTCGGTACGATGTGGTTAATAGATCAATTTACGCAGCCTTCATTATCACGTGAAAAAGACATATCGGTAAATCAATCGATCAATAATCAGTTAACGCTTTTGGGAGATACTTTCAGTGGTTACAGCACTTTTCGCAGTCAGACTTTTCTAGAAGCGGTCAAAAAAGCTGGTTTAAACTTGCGTTATGAAGATGAATTTGATCAAGCCAAACGTGCTGAGCGTTTTAATCAGGGACAATCTGATTTGTTGGTAACGACACTGGATCAGTTTCTCAAACAACAGCCTCAGGGAAAAATTGTGGGGCTAATTGACACTACAGTGGGAGCAGACGCGGTTGTCCTCAACACTAAGAAGTATCCCAATCTCAAATCAATGCTAGCTCTGAGCCAGTTGGTACAGCAAGCACGCAACAAGGGAGAGCAATTCACAATTGTCTTTGCTGGCGATACACCTAGCGAGTATTTGGCACAGGTGTTAACTACCAAATTTGAGGAGTTTAAGCTGTCAGATTTCCAAATCAAAAGAGTGGCAGATGCTGCCGATGCCTGGAAGGTATTGCAAGATTCCAATCAAAATGTGGCAGTTGCTGTGCTTTGGGAACCTTATGTCAGCCAAGCTCGACACAAGGGTTACACGGTGGTGCTATCGAGTCAGGATTTACCGGGGACAATCGTAGATGTGATTGTTGCTTCTAACCGCCTGATTGAGTCGCAACCAGAGAAGATTTCACAATTACTGGAAGTTTATTACCGTCTGATTGATACCAATGTCCGCAATGCTGAACAGTTGCAGGCACAAATTGCTCTTGATGGGAATTTATCTAGCACTGATGCTGGTGCAATTTTGCAAGGCATTGACTTTTTTACCTCCGTTGAAGCTGAGAACTGGATGACGGATGACACTTTAGAGAAACGCATTAACTCTACTGCTGCGGTGCTGATGCTAGTAGGCAAAATGAATGAGGTTCCCCAGAATCCTAAAGAACTGTTTACCTCCGAGTTCATTGCGAAGGCGTCAGAAAATACCCAAAATCTAATTAAAATGGTGCGTATCGATAACCCGGAACTAGCAGACAGATTTGCTGGCAAAGGAAAAGCGATCGCTCCCATGCCTAATTTCAATCCCAACCAGATTGCCACCGCCCCTAATATTGGCAATTTGCAACTGCAAGGGGAGGTGAAATTCACAACTGACTCTGCCCTGCTTACTGATAAAAGTAAGGAAACGCTAGATAAGCTGAGTCGGGAGATTGCAGAATTCAACGAACAAACAATAGGCGTACGAGTGATTGGTCATACTTCTAGATTTGGCGAGGCTGACTTTAACCAAGACCTGAGTCAAAAACGGGCACAGACAGTGGCTAACTATCTGCGCGATCGCGGTCTCAAGCACAAGATTGTAGCTGTGGGTAAAGGTTCCAGCCAACCACTAGCTGGAGTTCATCCTGAGGATAAACGTAATCAACGCACGGAAATTCGTCTAGTTCGTGTTAATTAGGTTGTGAGTTGTGATAGGGGTTTCATGAAGTTACGATTTTTACCATCTTTATTAGCTTTATTTTTAATAAGTTTAATTGTTGCAGTCAGTTGTACTCCTTCTCCACAAACTTCTACGTCGGAAAATTCTGCTGCAACTCCTACAAATACCAAACCAATTCAATTTGGTTTTAGTGCTTGGCCTGGTTGGTTTCCTTGGCAAATTGCTCAAGAACAAAACCTGTTTGAGGCAAATAAAGTTAATGTCGATTTGAAGTGGTTTGATGGCTATTTAGATTCCATTAATGCTTTGAGAGCAGGTCAATTGGATGCCAATACTCAAACCTTGAATGACACGATTAGTTCAGTAGCGGCTGGTGCAGATCAGGTAATTGTTTTGGTCAATGACAATTCCACTGGCAACGATAAAATTATCGTCCGAGAAGGAATTAATACTATTGCTGACCTCAAAGGTAAAAAAGTTGCAGCTGAAGAAGGAACTGTTGACCATTTTTTATTATTACTAGGTTTGAAAAAAGCAGGTTTAACACAAGCTGATATTCAGTTTCAACCACTAGAAACAGGTGCAGCCGCAGCAGCTTTTGTTGCTGGTCAAGTGGATGCAGTGGGAGTGTTTGCACCCTTCACTACAAAGGCTTTATCACGTTCTGGCAGTAAAGAATTATTTAGTTCTAAAGACTTTCCGGGTGCAATTCCCGACCATTTAGTAGTTAGCCGCAAACTAATTAACGAACGTCAGCAATATGTGCAAGCTTTAGTAAATACTTGGTTTGCAACTTTAGATTTTATGAAAGCAAATCAAGAAAAAGCTTACGAAATTATGGCAAAACGTGCAGGGGTGTCAGTTTCCGAATATAAGGCATACGACGCAGGGACTAAAATCTTTACTCTAGAGGAAAATTTGAAAGCATTTACTCCCGGTCAAAATATGACATCTCTGAGATACGCCGCTGAGGAAATTAGCAAGTTTCTCGTTGAAAGCGGTTTAATCAAACAAGCGCCTAATCTTAACCAAATCTTTGACGATCGCTTTATCAAAGCCTACGCTGCCAAGCAAACATCATGAACCAACACGCTGAAGATTTGCAAGCAATTAATTCTGGGCGTCCTCAGAAAATGTTACCACAAACCTGTTTTTGGCGCATTGCTGAGGATATTCCCAACAACTTGGCTTGGACTTTAATGTTCTTGTCAATTTCCGTACCTATACTTCTCTGGTGGATTATTGCCAACACAGGCTTAATTCCACCTTTGTTTCTTCCTTCTCCAAGTCAAGTTTGGGATGCATTTCAAAGGCTTTTGGCCAGTGGAGATTTGCAAAAAGATATTGCCTTTAGTTTGTTTCGAGTCCTGGGTGGATTTTTGCTAGCAGCAATCATTTCCATTCCTTTAGGCACATTGATGGGTACTTTTGCCAGCATTCGGGCATTGCTAGAACCACTTATTGGTATCGTGCGCTATATGCCAGCCCCAGCATTTATTCCCTTACTAATTTTATATTTTGGATTGGGAGAAACACCGAAAATTATGCTGATTTTTATCGGCACGCTGTTTTTTAATACCTTAATGGTGATGGATGCAGTGAAGTTTGTTCCCAAAGAATTATTGGAAACTACTTATACTTTAGGCGGCCAAAGAAAACAAGTTTTACTACAAGTCATTTTCCCATTTATTCTGCCTAATATTATCGATGCTTGTCGCGTCAATATGGCAGCATCTTGGAATTTAGTCATTGTCTCTGAATTGGTAGCGGCAACAGAAGGTTTAGGACGCCGAATTAGTGTTGCCCAAAGGTATCTCAAAACCGATGAAATTTTTGCTGGGTTAATTGTAATTGGTTTAATTGGTTTAGGAATTGACCTTTTGTTTCGATTGTTATTGCGGGCTTCTTGTAAGTGGGCTGCTGATTAGAAAAGCAGAAGATGATAGAGTAGGATAATTTTTGACTCTATATATGTGCGAAGCATTTAGGCAATAATTTATTCGTTTTGTAAAAAGATTACTCACCAAATGCTTTGCCCCTACTCTTCTAACAAATGACAAATGACAAATGACAAATGACAAATGACTAATTATGCATTTAGAAATTAATCAACTCCACAAACAATTCAAAACTAAGCGCGGTTTGCTGACTGCCCTCAAGGATATTAATTTGCATATTGAAGAAGGGGAGTTTGTCTGTGCAGTAGGGGCAAGTGGTTCTGGTAAATCAACTCTGCTACGCTTAATTGCGGGGTTGGATACTCCGACAGCAGGGGAAATACTGGTTGATGGGGTGCGGGTTACAGGGCCAGGATCTGACCGTGGTATGGTTTTTCAAAGCTATACTCTTTATCCGTGGATGAGTGTTGCCGAAAATGTAGAATTTGGTTTGAAGCTACAAGGTGTACCGAAAGTCCAGCGACGACAACAGGCGGCTTATTATCTAGAAGTAGTAGGTTTATCTACGTTTGCTAAGGCGCTACCTAAAGAACTTTCTGGTGGGATGAAGCAACGAGTAGCGATCGCTCGTGCTTTAGCATCGCAACCAAAAATTTTACTCATGGATGAACCCTTTGGCGCTTTGGATGCACAGACAAAAGAAGCTATGCAGCAATTTTTGCTGGAAATTTGGCATAGCACCAGCACCACAATTTTTATGATTACTCATGATGTTGAGGAAGCAATTTTTTTATCACAGCGCATCTATGTGTTAAGTTCGCGGCCAGGTACAATTAGGCAGGAAGTGCAAATCCAACTACCTAGCAAATCGAATCCTCAAATCAAGCAACATCAAACATTTCAGACATATAAAAATGATGTGAGAAGACTCCTGTATGAGGACGGACTTCAAATAAACAGCAGCTCAAAGCAGCTACCTCTAGTAGGCTAAACTGCATCTCGTCAGTTTTCTTGTGAAGCGCCGTAAAGATGCTTTACACTCATCGAGGTTGCTAAGAACTACTATTAAAATCAAACGATAAAAAACTGGTGCGTATCACATGACTACTAAAAAGCAATTCAACAGCTTTGAAGAGATGCTGTCTGGTTCTGATGTACCCGTATTGGTAGATTTTTACGCTGACTGGTGCGGGCCTTGTCAGATGATGGCTCCGATATTAGAACAAGTCAATGCTCAACTTCAAGGCCAGATCAGAATTGTAAAGATTGACACCGAGAAATACCCACAATTAGCTAGTCAGTATGAAATTGCTGCTCTTCCAACTCTGGTACTGTTTAAGCAAGGTCAGCCGATAAATCGGATTGAAGGTGTAGTGCAAGCACCACAATTAGTTCAACATCTCAAATCCCTAATTTAATTAAAACGATTCAGCAGGTAGTTATAGTTCTTCCTAGTAGCATCATCAAATATAGTTAGGCTGCTAGTTTACCCGGAGTTACCCAGATTGGCTGAACTACAACAGCCTATATCCCCTCTGCAAAGGCATTGGGGATTGTTTTATGCATAAAATTTAGACTTCCATTCAAGCCGTAGGGACGCAAAGACGCATGGACTATGTCTGCGGCATGAATTCTGAGCGATCGCCCTCTAAATAGGTGTAAAATTACCACTTCCAACAGTACTATTGTTCTACTACAACAACGATAGTATTATTAAGGACTGTTTAGCGCTGCCACATATTCATTAGCTTGCCGATATGTCAGACCAAAAGCTAGCTGCGTCCTTGAATGGACATCTTCCCCAAATTAACCCCAACAACCAAAATACAATCCGGATTCGGGGAGCAAGGCAGCATAACCTAAAAAATATTGATTTGGACTTGCCACGCGATCGCCTCATCGTCTTTACTGGCGTTTCTGGTTCTGGCAAGTCTTCTTTGGCGTTTGACACCATTTTTGCCGAAGGACAGCGCCGCTACGTGGAATCTCTCAGCGCCTACGCCCGGCAATTTTTAGGTCAGATAGACAAACCGGATGTCGAGTCAATTGAAGGGTTAAGTCCAGCAATTTCCATTGACCAAAAGTCAACCTCCCATAACCCCCGTTCGACAGTGGGAACGGTGACAGAGATTTACGACTATCTGCGCTTGTTATTTGGACGGGCGGGAGAACCCCATTGTCCGATCTGCGATCGCTGTATTGCCCCTCAAACCATCGATGAAATGGTAGACAGGATTATGGAATTGGGCGATCGCACTCGCTTCCAAATCCTCGCACCCGTCGTGCGCGGTAAAAAAGGCACTCATAAAAAGCTGTTATCCAGTCTCGCCTCCCAAGGGTTCGTGCGTGTCCGCATCGATGGCGAGGTGCGAGAACTATCTGATGCAATTGAATTAGATAAAAATTTTACTCACACTATTGAAGTGGTCATAGACCGTCTGGTGAAAAAAGACGGCATTCAAGAGCGTTTGGTCGATTCACTGTCCACTTGTCTAAAACTATCTGAAGGAATAGCAGTAATTTTATTTACTCCCCCCTCCGATTCCACCCAACCAACAACCAACAACCAACAAACAACAACCAACGAACAAGAATTAGTCTTTTCAGAAAATTTTGCTTGTCCGGAACACGGCGCAGTCATGGAGGAATTATCGCCGCGATTGTTCTCGTTTAACTCCCCTTATGGTGCTTGTCCTCATTGTCATGGCATCGGCAGTTTAAGAACATTCTCGCCGGAGTTGGTAGTACCCGATCCAAAAGCACCTGTTTATGCAGCGATCGCACCTTGGTCAGAAAAGGAAAATTCTTATTATTTAGAATTGCTTTACGGTTTGGGACAAGCTTACGGGTTTGAATTGCAGACGCAGTGGAATAAGTTGACACAAGAACAGCGGCAGATAGTTTTACATGGAGAAGAACAAACCGCAGAAGCCCAGAAGAAGGCTTTTCGAGGAGTAATTCCCATATTGCAAAGACAATATGAGGGGGGGTCAGAATTAATTAAGCAAAAATTGGAACAGTATTTAATCGACCAAGCTTGTCCTGTGTGTAAGGGAAAGCGGTTGAAACCGGAAGCGTTAGCGGTGCGGTTGGGACAATATAGAATTTTGGATTTGACAGGGGAGTCAATTCGGGAAAGTCGAGAGAGGATTGATGAATTGAAGTTGAGCGATCGCCAAATGCAAATTGCCGATTTAGTATTAAGAGAAATCAAGGCAAGATTGCAATTTCTTCTAGATGTGGGGTTAGATTATTTAACCCTTGACCGTCCGGCGATGACACTTTCTGGTGGAGAAGCACAGCGAATTCGTTTGGCAACACAAATCGGTTCTGGGTTGACAGGAGTATTGTACGTTTTAGATGAACCGAGTATTGGATTGCATCAACGAGATAATGGGCGATTACTGCGAACTTTAACTAAATTGCGCGATTTGGGCAATACATTAATTGTGGTAGAGCATGATGAAGAAACGATTCGTGCTGCTGACCATATAGTTGATATTGGCCCGGGTGCAGGAATTCACGGCGGAAATATTATCGCCCAAGGTAATTTGCAGGCGTTGCTAGAAGCAGAAAATTCACTGACAGGCGCGTATTTGTCAGGAAGGCAAGTAATTCAAACTCCTGCCACCAGAAGAGAAGGAAATGGGCTGAGTTTGACGATCAAAAACGCCCATCGTAACAACTTAAAAAATATAGATGTGGAAATTCCACTGGGTAAACTTGTTGCCGTTACTGGTGTTTCTGGTTCTGGAAAATCGACCTTAATTAACGAATTACTCTACCCAGCACTGCAACACCATCTCACTCGTAAAGTTCCTTTTCCTAAAGAAATCGATGCAATTAAAGGACTAAATGTAATTGATAAAGCCATAGTCATTGACCAATCTCCCATTGGTAGAACACCACGTTCAAACCCAGCAACTTATACAGGTGTCTTTGATGTAATTCGCGAAGTTTTTTCTCAAACAGTAGAAGCAAAAGCAAGAGGTTACAAACCAGGACAGTTTTCTTTCAATGTTAAAGGCGGACGTTGCGAAGCTTGCAGCGGACAAGGTGTGAATGTCATTGAAATGAATTTTCTGCCAGATGTTTACGTGCAATGTGAGGTGTGTAAAGGTGCGAGATATAACCGCGAAACATTGCAAGTAAAGTACAAAGACAAGTCTATTGCTGATGTTTTGAATATGACTGTTGAAGAAGCTTTAGAGTTTTTCAAAAATATTCCTAAAGCTTTCACCCGCCTGCAAACTTTGGTAGATGTGGGGTTGGGTTACATTCAACTTGGACAACCTGCAACCACCTTATCTGGTGGAGAAGCGCAGCGAGTGAAATTAGCAACAGAATTATCACGCCGTGCGACAGGAAAAACACTTTATTTAATCGATGAACCAACAACAGGATTATCGTTTTACGATGTCCACAAATTGTTAGATGTGTTGCAAAGATTGGTAGATAAAGGTAATTCAATTTTAGTGATTGAACACAATTTAGATGTAATTCGTTGTGCTGATTGGGTAATAGATTTGGGGCCCGAAGGTGGCGATAAAGGTGGAGAAGTGATTGCCAAAGGTACACCAGAAGAAGTGGCACAGAATCCTAAGTCGTATACTGGGCAGTATTTAAAGCAGGTGTTGCAGCATTATCCGCCAATAACTTTGACTAATTAAACAAGTAGGGTGCGTTACGTTCCACTAACGCACCCTAATTCCAATCAGCTGATGACTTGTTTAGAAACCTTTAATTTCGCTTCTCATGATTGCACGAGCAGCAATACCATTAGGCGTTTTTCGAGCTTCTAACAAACGTATCTCGGTTTCACCAATTGGTAGCGATCGCTTAATTATAAATAAACAAGCTTGGCTCAACGTGAAAGAATTCTCCTAAACCCTCAGCTTGTTCTTGAGTGATTTCTAATTCACCACTCATGACTTGAGTAACGATTTCAATAGAACCAAGAATTCCTACTAAATCTTTTGCTTCTATGCCTTTAGCTTCCATCAAATGAAGAAGTCTAGAGTGTGGTGTTGAAGCATTAAGCTGATAGTGATTTCCTTCAAAATCTTCAATCAACTTGACCAATAATTCTAACAGGGCATCTTCTTCTGGCGATAGATTAGGACGAGCAAGTAGTTCTTCAACAATTTCTAAAAATTTCTCATTTTCTTCCTCGGTTTTGATAATCCGGGGTTGATAATAAGATAGCAATTGGCTGTAAATGTCTGAATTAAAAATAAGGGTCATTTTTCCATTTGTCTTTGTCATATTCGGCATGAGTCAAGACATATTTGATGTAGATAACTTGCTTCTGATAATTGATACTAACTATTAAGCGATATTTATTCCCTTTGATATTAAAAACTGTAAAATTGCCAACTGCTTCTGCTTGAGGATAAACTGCTTGAAGTTCTATCAAATTACCCCAGTTTGCCTGACTAGCAGTTCTGTACCAGTCATCAAGAGCTTCATAGCAATCAGCATGTTCTTTGCAGAATTCTCGTAATTTTTTACGACTAATAACGTGCATTAAGTTATTATTTCGCAGTTTTGCTGTTTTCTCAGTTTGAGATAGCACAATATGCTCAAACTCGTGTTAACAGCGTATCACGTCTCATAACAGATATACTTATACTGTACCTTATCTCCACTTTAGTATGAAAACCCTAGCCGAGTGGATGATGCAGGGCTACTATTGGATGGATGATTGTAGCAGGGACATTAAGGGATATTATGCGATCGCGCTTGTGAATTTATTAACAACTTACTCTCTGGCAACAAGCGGTAGTCGTACAGTGAAAATAGACCCAACTCCCTGCTCGCTTTTAACAAAAATCTCACCACCCATCATATGGCAAAAATGGCGGCTGATTGCCAAACCCAACCCAGTACCGCCATACTTTTTCGTAGTTGAAGCATCTCCTTGCGTAAAGGGTTGAAACAATTGCTGCTGTTGCTTTGTAGACATGCCAATACCCGAATCGGTCACGGTGAAAATGATGATTTCACTGGGTTCTTCTCCTGGTGAATAAACTTTTTCTCTCTTCACATTCAGCGTCACTCTACCGTTAGTTGTAAACTTAGCGGCGTTACTGAGCAAGTTGTAAAGTACCTGCCTCAGTTTAGTCTGATCGGTATGCATTATGCCTAATTCTTGCTCATAATCAACTTCTAAGACATTGCCATTTTTCTCTATTAAAGGCTTGACTGTCAGGACGACATTATTAATCAACATGACTAGGTCAAATGTCTCTGGGTAAAAAGTCATTTTCCCCGCTTCGATTTTCGACAAGTCAAGGATGTCGTTAATCAATGTCAAAAGATGTCTACCAGCAGAATTGATAGAATCGAGATCGCCGATGACATCTTCAGCTAAACCCATATCAGCAGCATCATCTTGCAGCAGTTGGCTCAAACCGATAATGGCATTCAACGGTGTGCGTAATTCGTGGCTAATATTCGCCAAAAACTGACTTTTTGCCTTGTTAGCTGCTTCTGCTAATTCTTTAGCTTGTTCGAGTTCTTTGGTATGCTTAGATACTTGCTCAATCAGGCGGTTGAGAGATTTGGCTAGTAACCCAATTTCATCTTCGGTGGTAATAGGCGCTCGTAAATCAAAATTAGATTTTCGCGCCACCTGTTCAGCAACTTGAGTAACGGTAATGACTGGATCGGCGATCGCCCGAGAAGTACGCCAAGCAATAATGGCAGCAATCCCCACCGATAAGAGCATACTAGCTATGACTATCGATCTTTCAATTCCTTTTGACCGGTCTACATCGTTTTTAAGTGCCTGCTCTTGCTGTTCGGCCACTTGCAGGTTATTGCTCAATGTTTGATATAACTGATCTAATCGTGCGGCTGTTTCACCACGCAGAACTGCCAGCAATTCCTCCTGGACTGCGGATGCTTGCTGTGGCTGTAGTGGCTGATTGTCTACTTGCTGTAAGATTGATTCTACTTGCCGAACGTAGGAGTCTAAATTAGTTGCGTAATCCCGCAATAAAGCTTGTAGAGAAGCTTCGCTTGCTGCTAATGCAAATCGCTTTGGCTTGCTTTCTAGAAAATCCATAATTTGATTCTCTATTTTCTTTGTTTTCTCAATATTTTCGAGAAATTTTGCTCTTCTATTCGCAAGCCTTTCTGGATATTCTACTACGGCAGTCAAATTGGCGCTCTGCAATTGTGCGTCGACAATCGCATCTTTGTAATTAGCCAGCATTTGTGTTTGGAATTGGGCATGATTTAATTGCCTAATTTCTCGTCCGCGATAATAGTTAGCAACTACCAACCCAGCCAGTGAGCCGAAAAAGCCAATTCCTATTGCTAAAAAGTAGCCATAACCAATCTTTTGATGAATGCGCCAAGAACTGGCTTTAAGTTTCCCTCGCGAGGGAAATTCTATGGTCGGGAGTTCGTCGTCGTTAGAGGGCTGGTTGGCTGACACTTTTTTGTTTTCTGAACTGCTGTCAACAGCGGTTGGCTTTTGAGTTTGCATCCCTCAAATCTCCTTGCCCTCCCGCCAAAGTTACCATCTGAGTGTAGGCAGGAAAATCACTTCTACTGATGATTTTCACCAACATTATCTTCTTTTATAACAAGAGTAAATCTCTGCTCACTAATATAGTTTGCATAACCCTAATGATATTTAAGCAGTTTTTATATATGTAAACTTTTGACAAACCCAAGCAACACAACAGTAAAAACAAGCAATCTGCTATGACTATTAGTTTTCAAGCACAGAGATTATATCCTACTTTAACCGATCGGAAGGCGCACCCAACAGATTTATGAAACGTAACCTCGCAGACTTTTTGAAGGATTCACGACGGCCGACTTTTTGAGCAAGACTAGCTTTCCTCTCATTGCTGTCAGCTATTTTAGGGCGTAGATAATGTCCTTACTTTGAAAGATAAACTAGAATTTATCACTTTTTAGTGTAATTCTAAAAAAACTTTAACCTTAGGAAATCTTACCTATCCAAATAACGGCAAAAACCCCCACAAGCAGCCAGATTGTTACAATTACCACTGCTGCTATGCGACTACCAGGGGTGACTTGATTGATAGTTTTTTCTGCTTTTTCCCGACATTCTGCCATTACTGTTGGCGGAATCATTCGCAGTACCAAAATGATGCCCAAAGGCACTAATACTAAATCATCTAAATAACCGAGGACAGGAATAAAGTCTGGTATTAAGTCGATAGGACTGAGAGCATAGGTAACGACGATCGCAGCTAATACCTTTGCATACCAAGGAACTCTGGAATCTTTACAGGCAAGGGCAATAGCATAAGTTTCTTTTTTAAGTTTTTTAACTTGTTGTTTCCAGCGGTACATAATAATGTAGAGACGCGCCATGGCGCGTCTCTCTAAGTTTAGATGATTAGGCGATCGCAGCTGTTGAAAGTTGCTTGCTGACTGCTTGCTTCAGCAATTCAGCCTTATCGGTACGCTCCCAGGGCAGTTCTAAATCTGTCCGTCCAAAGTGACCGTAAGCCGCGACGTCCTGATAAAAACGTCCGCCTCTTTCACTTGGCAGTTTACGTAAATTAAAGGCGTGAATAATTCCCGCCGGACGCAGTTCAAAATGCTCTTTGATTAAATCCAGCAAGGTTTCGTCATCAACTTTGCCAGTGCCAAAAGTATCGACGAAAATGCTTACCGGTCGCGCTACACCAATGGCGTAACTTAACTGAACTTCGCATTTTTCTGCCAACCCTGCGGCAACAATATTTTTTGCTGCATAGCGACAAGCATAGGCAGCGCTGCGGTCTACTTTGGTGGGGTCTTTACCAGAAAAGGCTCCACCACCATGTCGGGAATAACCACCGTAGGTATCGACAATGATTTTACGTCCAGTTAGACCAGAGTCTCCCTGCGGGCCACCAATGACGAATTTGCCAGTGGGGTTGACCAAAAACCGGGTATTTTCATCCGGCTTGACGTCTAGATCTCCAAACACGGGTTCAACTACCGCTGACCAGAGGTCTTTTTTAATCTTGGCTTGTACTTCTGCTTCGTCGGTAATATCACCAATGGTCGGTGTATGCTGCGTCGAAACTAGGATGGTATCAATACCAATCGGGCGTCCGTCTTCATAAAGAACGGTTACTTGAGTTTTGCCATCGGGGCGCAGGTATGACAATTGACCAGTCTTGCGGACTGCTGCCAGTCGGCGAGCAATGCGATGGGCAAGGCTGATGGGCAAGGGCATCAGTTCTGGCGTTTCGTTACAAGCGAAACCAAACATGATACCTTGGTCGCCAGCACCAATCTTGTCGAATGTTTCGTCACTATCCTGACGGGCTTCGTGAGCAGTATTCACACCTTGAGCAATATCAGGTGATTGTTCGTCCAAAGCTACTAGTACCGAGCAGCTGTTAGAGCAGAAGCCATTCACAGCATCGGTGTAGCCAATTTCAGCAATTTTCTTGCGGGCAATATTGACGTAATTGACGCTGGCTTTGCTGGTAATTTCACCAGTGATTAGCACTAAGCCAGTGTTAACAACAACCTCAGCCGCGACACGGCTACTCTGGTCTTGTGTGAGCAGGGCATCTAGAATGGCATCTGAGATTTGATCGCAGATTTTATCTGGATGGCCTTCGGTCACTGACTCGGAGGTAAATAAATAACGTTTAGACAAATTCAATTCCTCCTTTAAAGGTGAGCAGGCTGACTAAATGTTGCCATTTAGTCAAGCTACTTCAATCTGAAATCATAACAATATTTTCACAATCAGCAGTTAATAAACATACTTACTTCATCAAAATCGTTTATTATTAATGATTTTCTTTAAAAAATAAATACAACTGGTACTTATTGTTGTGCTAGTATCATCTCTGCCCTTAATTAATCCATAAAAAAAGAGGGACACAACAGTGCCCCTTGGACATTTGACACAAACACTGTTGCTCTAAACTTGAATCGCCATTTTTGCTTCCTTTGCGGTTAAGCGCTCGTAGGTAGCACGCATTTTTAATCCTGTCAGCACTTGGAACAAACCAGTACCATTATTGGAACCAGGATACTCGCGGTGCTGGAGTAGCAAATGAGTCATTTCACCTTGGTACTTGGTAGATGTGTTGCTCAAGTGAGTTTCGATGTAAATTACTTCGTCCAGGTTGTCAAATTGACCATCTACCTCTAGAACAGAAACGTAGCGACCGTAATACACATCCGAACCGTAATACAGTTGCATACCGGGATAGGAGCAGGTTAGCTTACGTCCGCAGGGAGTCCAGTGGATTGTAGAGCCTTCATCAAACAGATAAACCGGCGCGAAGCCTTCTTTACCTTCCCGCTGTAGCATCCGTACCCGCAGGACTTTACGCTCTTTGTCTTCTTTAATTAAGTTGGTAGGTAATACTTGGAGAACTACATCGGCAAATTCTCTTTGTGGTTCAATGTACTTTTGAAAATCAGGTTTGCGGGAGTTGATTTGAGCTAAGACATCTTCGTAGCGGTGGCCGCGTTCTGCCATGTCTCGCTGGATTTTCCAGGCAATTTTTACTTCATCGCTAATATCAAAATAGACGCTGAAGTCAATTAGCGATCGCACACGCTCATCATATAGAGGATGTAACCCCTCAATCACGACAATGTGATTCGGTTCTACTAGCTCTGGAGGATCAATTGTGCCGGTTTCGTGGTTATAAATCGGCTTCATTATTGATTGACCTTCTTTGAGCGCTTTGATCTGCTCATACATCAGGTCAAAATTGTTGGCTCTGGGGTCGAGTGCAGTTATTCCTGTTTCTTTGCGCTGCTTTCTATCCAGTGAATGATAGTCATCCAAACAGATGACTGTCATTAATTCTTCACCAAATAAATCTGTAAGACGACGCAAAAACGTAGATTTACCGCACCCAGAGTCTCCGGCTACTCCAATCAATACCACGCGATCCGGTTTATTTGTCATAAATCTCCTCTATGTTGCTAAAGATGAGTCAATCAATAATTTTTCACACCTGCAGACTTGAAGCCAGGAGTTTACCCCTTTAGTTTGTCTTGCGTTCTTGATACTCGGCAGCACCAATAGACATCTGACGGGTAGACAAAACAGTAGTGATTGTTACCCGTCTTACTGAACCTAAATTGCTGCTGATAAGTATTTAATCCTAGTAATATATTGGATTCTAACAGAAGGGGCCACTCTATACAAGGCTTGCTGTCAGCAAGAAAATTGTGTTTTTAGAATCATGGTTGTAAACGATCGCAAACTACAAAATACCCTTCATAACCAGCCAATAGTGGCATTTAGCAATCTGATTTGATTTGTGAGGTCTTCGTCTGGATCGTTGTTAGTTGGTAGTGGTTTGGAACAACAAACAACCATCAACCAAACAACCATCAGCAGCCTTGTCTAAAAGCCTCACAACTTTTCAATAGATGCTATGGAATGGAGGGTTGCAGCTAATGACTCTATTAATTCAAGTTTATAAGGTATAATTTGATTTTTAAAGTCTTTTTTTGCTTTTTCCAAATTTTTATTTAGCCAGCTAGCAAAGCTCGCATAGCCTTCAAAAAAGCATGATTTTATCTATCTCAAGAAGGAAATAGTTAGCTCGGTAGCAAAATTGTTTCCACAAAGGTTTGTTTACGAGCGTAAATATGCTTTTGAGCGTGCTAGCAATCTAAATATAGAGGTTGACAGATTTTTCACATCAAGTGAAACTTAATTATAGTTGCTTATATCACTTCTTTACCAGAATGTTTTTAGCTAAAATTACCCTTGTTGTGTGAACAGCGACGATCGGGGAAACAGTTTAGCTTAGGGTGTTCTATTTGAAGCTTCTGAGCGATCGCTAGAATTAAGGAAAGAAGTAAAGCAAATCGGAAGCGTGTCTTCCATTTTTGGCATTTTGGAGTCACAACCCGAAGGGCAGGGTGTACCTGGGGAGCTATAAGCTATTTCTGTTGTGAGTATGCCATACCACAAAGAAAAAATTAAATTGACTCATCATTAACATTCTCCGAGGAAATTATCCTCTACCTTAGAAGTTGAACAGGTGTGACTTTTGCCATGCCTTGGTGTCTTTGGTGAGTGTACGTTAAGTAAGGCATTGGCTTGTAATGCCGCTTTCCCAAGTGTCAGTTTTTTATAACCGAAATTCGGTAAACTAAAGCTGACCTGTGGTAGAAAGAGTTTTTTAAGAAACGGTTAAGTAAATATCGGAGTGGTAGAACGAATGTACTATCAAGGTGCTGTTGAAGGAGCTGCCAACACAGAATCAGGTAGCCGCGTCTTCGTGTACGAAGTGGTAGGTCTGCGTCAGAGCAAAGAAACTGATCAAACGAACTACCAAATTCGTAATAGCGGCAGTGTGTTCATCAGAGTGCCTTACAACCGCATGAACCAAGAAATGCGACGTATCACTCGCCTGGGCGGCAGAATTGTTAGCATCCAACCGATAAGTGTTTTACAGCAAATTAACGGTAAAGCCTCATCTGAAGTTGCTAGCGAAGCGATGAGCAAAGCCACATCTGCTAAATCTGCTCACGAAGGAAATGGTAATGCCACACCTGTAAAAGCTGAATCACCAAAGCAGCAACAGCCCAAGAATAAGGATACGAAAGGCAACACCATGACTCAAGCGAAAGCCAAAAAAGACGCCCACGCTGACGTTCCAGTAAACATTTACCGTCCCAATGCTCCTTTCATTGGTAAATGTATATCTAATGATGCGTTAGTAGGAGAAGGCGGAATTGGTATTGTTCAGCACATCAAATTTGACCTTGAAGGCGGAAACTTGCGCTATGTAGAGGGCCAAAGTATCGGTATTATCCCACCAGGGGTAGACAAGAACGGCAAACCAGAAAAACTGAGACTGTACTCAATCGCCTCGACTCGCCACGGCGATGATGTGGATGACAAAACTGTATCATTGTGCGTCCGCCAGTTGGAGTACAAGCACCCGGAAACTGGCGAAACAGTCTATGGTGTCTGCTCTACTTATCTATGTAACCTCAAGCCTGGAGATGAAGTTAAAATCACAGGGCCTGTGGGTAAGGAAATGTTATTACCCCCAGATGAGGATGCCAAGGTCATAATGATGGCAACAGGAACGGGTATTGCGCCCATGCGCGCTTACCTGTGGCGCATGTTCAAAGATGAAGAAAGAGCAGTTAATCCAGAATACCAGTTCAAAGGCTTCGCTTGGCTGATATTTGGTATCCCCACCACTCCAAACATCCTGTACAAGGAAGAACTGGAAGAACTACAAGCGAAGTATCCCGATAACTTCCGCCTGACTTACGCTATCAGCCGCGAACAGAAAAACCCCCAAGGTGGCAGAATGTACATTCAAGACCGTGTTGCCGAACACGCAGATGAACTGTGGAAGTTGATTAAGGATGAGAAAACCCACACCTACATTTGCGGTTTGCGCGGTATGGAAGATGGCATCGATGCAGCGCTAACAGCAGCAGCAGCCAAAGAAGGTGTCACTTGGAGTGAATATCAAAAAGAACTGAAGAAAGCTGGGCGCTGGCACGTGGAAACATATTAATTTGGTTATTGGTTGTTGGTTGGTTGTTGGTTGGTAATTGGAACAAACAACAAACAACAAACAACTAGCAACAAATGACAAATGACACTAGTAGGGTGGGTATTGCCCACCCTACAATTGTTTTGTTGTTGGTGAAATTGGGTACAAAATTCGTGGGTGTAAAGCTGGGAATACTAGGACTAGGCACGGTAGGTACGGGTACAGTGCAGTTAATACAAGATCATGCTGGACGTCATCCCCTGCTGCAAGATGTAGAAATATATCGGGTGGGGGTGCGATCGCTCGACAAAACCCGTGCGGTGAACCTACCGGAATCAGTGTTAACAACAGATTTAAAAGCAATTGTCACTGACCCGCAGGTAGATATCGTAGTCGAAGTCATAGGCGGACTAGAACCAGCGCGATCGCTAATTCTCAAAGCCATAGAACATGGCAAACATGTTGTCACCGCTAATAAAGCGGTAATCTCCCGCTTTGGTGATGAAATCTTTACCGCTGCCAATAAAGCTGGTGTATACGTCATGCTAGAAGCTGCGGTTGGTGGTGGTATTCCAGTCATTCAACCCTTGAAGCAATCGTTAAGCGTCAACCGCATTCACGCCGTTACAGGTATCGTCAACGGCACGACTAACTATATCCTTACACGCATGCAAACTGAAGGCAGCAGCTTTGACGATGTTTTAGCTGATGCCCAGCGGTTGGGTTACGCTGAAGCCGATCCTACTGCTGATGTCGATGGCTTAGACGCCGCAGATAAAATTTCGATCCTCGCCTCATTAGCCTTTGCTGGACGCATCAAACTGCAAGATGTCTATTGTGAGGGAATTCGGCAAGTCAGCAAAACAGACATTGCCTATGCCGATAAATTGGGGTTTGTCATCAAACTACTAGCAATAGCTAAACAAAATTCTCTCCCCCCCTCTCCCCATCCCCCCATCTCCCCCTCCTCTTCTCCCCTCTCCGTCAGAGTTCATCCTACCCTAGTTCCTAAAGCACACCCTTTAGCCAGCATCAACGGTGTCTATAATGCCATTCTCGTTGAAGGAGAACCCATCCGACAGGTAATGTTTTTCGGCCCGGGTGCTGGTGCTGGCCCAACTGCCAGCGCTGTATCATCTGATATATTACACTTAGTAGCAACTCTGAAATCTAGTACAGCAACACCCAATCCCCTGTTAACTTGCGGCCATCAAGACTACTGCCAAATTGCGCCCATAGAAGAACTCGTAACCAGATTCTACGCCCGCTTCTTAACAAAAGACCAACCAGGAGTAATTGGTAAATTGGGTACTTGTTTTGGTAAGTATGGAGTGAGTTTAGAATCAGTTGTCCAAACAGGCTTTCAGGGGGAACTAGCAGAGATTGTTGTTGTCACCCACGATGTCCGAGAAGGCGATTTTCGGCAAGCTTTAGCAGAAATTCGCACCCTAGAAGCTGTAGACAGCATTCCCAGCTTATTACGAGTGTTGTGAAGGGACTGGTTATACCAAGTTGTGTTCAGATATAGCAATTCGTGCCCTCTCCCCCTCCCCTGTTCCAAATTGGGAGAGGGGTGCCGGCAGGCGGGGTGAGGAAAGTACTGTCTTTGACTGCAACCTTATTAGTTGTTGAGAGAGGTTGATTGTTGTTTGTTGTACCCTGCGGGAAGCCCTACTCTGCGAGAAGCCGCCCTAACGGGCGTCTACGGGTACTCTGCGAGAAGCTGCCCTAACGGGCGTCTACGCAGTCGCTCATGGGGGAAACCACGCCAGGTGCTACAACGCTTGGTACCCCCGCAACGCACTGGCTCCCCAAGACTGCGCTGTCTCACCGCTTGCGCGTCTATGGAGGAACAATCAAGCAACAACTAAACAATACAGTTTTGTAAAACAGCTATCTATGGCTTAATTAGGGTTAGACACAAATTTTACGAGTTTTACTACTAGCAGGGTAAATACGATGACAAATACGCCTCCCGATCCCAAGTCATCTCAAACAAATGCCCTCGGCTTTGAAGAATTTATTGGCATTCTGGTTGCCTTTGCCACTATTGGGGTAATTTTGTTTTGGTCGTTTTCCCGCAAAGAGTCTGGCTGGAATTTAGGTGGCTTGCTGTTGCCATCCCCTACTCAATCTCCTGTCCCTACTACTCCTACTGTCGAATCTCGGCAAGCACCGCCTTCGTCTGAGGAAAAACCTGTTGTTGTGGAAAAGCCTCTTCCTCGTGTTAGTCCAGGCGAGTTACGACGAGAACAAAAACTTTTGCCACCTGACTCTACTAGGGAAACATTGCCATTGGTTATTCCTGAGAAAAAGCCAACTATCCCCCCACCCATCGCATTTACTGATGTACCCAGTGACTTCTGGGCACGTCGTTTTATCGATGTGCTTTCTTCTCGTAATATTATTAAGGGCTATCAAGATTATTCATTTAGACCAAATCAGCCTGTAAGCCGTGCAGAATTTGCAGCCATACTACAACAGGCATTTAGGAATGGGCTTGGCTATACCAACAAAAAAATGTCTTTTCAGGATGTGCCAACCCAGTTCTGGGCAAATTCAGCTATTGATCAAGCTATTAATACTGGGTTCTTAAGAGGCTACCCTAACAAAACCTTCAACCCAAACCAAAAAATTTCGCGAGCACAGGTACTAGTTGCCCTTGCCAGTGGTTTAAATCTCAAAGTTCCCGCTTCCCCAAATCAAGTTTTAAGCGTCTACAAAGATGCCCGAGAAATTCCCACCTACGCTACCAATAAAATAGCAGCCGCCACAGAAAGTGGACTTGTGGTCAATTATCCAGATCCAACAGTTCTGGCTGCCAATAAACAAGCTACCCGTGCTGAGGTAGCAGCAATGATTTATCAAGCTTTGGTGCGAATGAGAAGGGTAGACGCAATTCAATCTGAATACATTGTCAAAGTACCTGACTAAACCTAAATACACAAGTGGTCAAGAGTAGCTAAAAGTCTGCTTGACCACTTGGAGAGGAGGCGATACCCAGCAGCAATTCATAGCGTACTAGCGGGAAAAATCGCTCTCCGCATTGAATTACTCAGTTTTTAAGCGTCTTTACCGACCACTTGTGATTTGAGAGATGAAATTTCATTGGTTAACTCTTGCCTGGTTGAGGCTTTGAGTAAATAACGGTAAACGAACCAAGCGGAGTAACCAATACCAATCAATTCAAAGGTAGGTGCTACTAAGGGAATATCATTCAAAGCGTCCAGGATTGCCAGGACAACTTTCACAGCGACAATCGCCCCCACAATCAAACCAATGGAAACCAAAGGCTGTTTGTACCTATTAAAAAAGGCTCCCAGGTATTCGGGCAGTGTCGCTAAAAAGCCAGAAGCAATTTCTCCGTATTTCAGCCATTGCTCTTGGTTTTGAGTAGCTGGTTGGAGTTTAGTAATGGTTCCTGTTTGGTTGTTGATCTCTGGCATCGTTGTATCTATAGACTTGGTTTCTACTACTTCCGGTTCTTGCATTTCCGCTCCCATGATTATGACAGTTGAGTTACTCTTATCCGGACAATTACAACCAAAAGGCTGTTGATTAGGCGATGCACTAGCACATCACGACGATAGAGTTTGGAGGTACAAAGAGGCTCTAGTTACCTATCACCATCATTGCCCCTTAACCACTACTTCATCAACTACAAGGTATTAACTCAGTAGGAAGGTAGCGGTTTAAACATGGCAGGATAGACTTGAAGCAGCATTCTAAGTTCGTTAGTTATGGAACTTGAATCCTGAGTTGACTGTTATTCCGTGCCCTGTAAGCTGCTCAAAATCGTACTCACATAAGTACAAATCATGCAGAAATTCAGATCACTTCTTCTTTATACAAGTCTAGATGCCGATTTTACATGATATTTAGCCAATCTTAAGCTGCTATTCTCAATGGTGGTAGTGGTATTGATATTAATAATTAATAAAACTTTTTATGTATTCGCAAGATCTAGATTTAAAAAATTTTTTGTGGTATAATTACCAAACTCTTTAACTATATCCGCATTTATACTAATAACTAAGTTAGTCATAAATAAGTGTTAGGGGTAAGCCTGTCAAGATGTAAGTCTTGGAAATGAATTTTTCTTGGTGTCTTAGTGTCTTTGTGGTGAAAAATTATTTTTCACCACCAAGACACTAAGACACCAAGAGTAAAATAGTCTTCTCTGCTAACATTTGGGTTTGTTTTCTACCCACCTTGACAGGGCTAGTTTTAGGGGCAAAGAAAAATACTCCCATTTCTATAGAAATGAGAGAATAATCATAGATTTATTCAGAAACTATTTCAGCAAATTGTTGCTTGTTAGGGTGGGTCTATATGAAATTTTTGCCAATAGACAATTTTTCATCATAGCCACACAATCCACCCAAACTATTAGTTTTGATATGTATCTATTTGTTCGTCCCAATCAGGAATATCTGCACTGTCACCACCAACACCAATTCCTGTATTGTATATCTCGGCATTAGTGATAGTAAGGTTATTCATTGATGCACCATGTACATTAGAATCAAAAATCATGGCGCTAGTAAAGTTGACTCTGTTGAGGTTGGCATTTTTAAAATTAACATTCGTCGCAAAAGCTGAGGTCAAATTAGCGCCTGCCAAATTTGCGCCCGTGAGATCAGCGCCTTCAAGATTCGCTCCTTCCAGGTTCGCTCCTTGGAGATTTGCACCTCTTAAGTCAGCACCAATTAAATGAGCACCACTGAGGTTTGCTCCTGATAGATTGCACCGCACACATTCCCCAGTTGATAACAGCTTTTGTACTTGCTGCGGATTCTTCGCGCTGACTGCGCCAGTGAAGAACAGGGGAGCTACTAAGGTTAGAGCAGCTATAATTTTGGTTTTCATATTTCCCCCTTTTTAATTAACGAGCTTCCGTTCTTTTCCTCACAATTTCATTATCTCACTAAACTGGTTGAGAAAAATTATTAATTTCACTAACAGTTAGTGATTGCGCTCACATTTTCTGCGATCGCAGAAATACTACTACTTGATTTCGTCGAAGTATTTCCAACCATAGTATATGGTTAACTAATGGGTTCTGACAAATAACTATTGTCAGAGAATGTCTAAATAGTGTTTTCTCACTCTTGACAGAAGAAACAATAATCTATATCTCCTTCCATATCTTCCATAGGCCATAGAAATAGGGCTAGACAAAATTATCAGAGATATTTGTCTGAATAAAACCGAATTTTTGCTTAATTTAAGCAAAGATACTGCTACATCAAAAGATTAAATACCCTGAAAATCTTAAAAATTTAGTCTGAATTAGCTTGTAATTAAGTATTTTTACTGGTTTCACTATAACTTGATTAAAGCTACAGAATAAACAAGAACATCAGAATTTTAATTAGTACTTGTGTACGCAGTTATAATTGCATCTATGTTAGAGTTTTTTATCGTTTAGGTAATGTTTGCTAAATTTAATATCAACCAAGCTATCAACTAAATAGGTGTAAAAAAATCTAATTATTAAAGTGTTAAAAACTAGTGGTATGGGTCAAATATTTGGGTAAAATTTATTTAGTTTGATGTAATAATTTCTTACCAAACGTCTAGCCTGTTAGCTTCCTTTTTTACTTTACGGATATTAAAAATTAAGTAAAAATAAATAGGCTGACTATTACGATTTATAACCAAAGTTTTTGTACTTTACAAAGCCAAGACTCTATCAAGCTTGCTGCCCACATAGAGCTTTAAAGTAGCAAAATTAACGCAAAATTGCAAATTTTTCAAGCTTTGACCCCTGCCATAAGTTGCCGTATAGTCTTAATCTGACTAGAGACCAACAAGGCTTAACCTATGGTTCGAGAACTTGAACGAAAACGCCAGAGTGCAAATTTTCCAGAAACTGCCCCAGCTGCCAATCCAGTGTTTTTTAGAACCTACAGCCGTCGTAGAGAGGCAGGGGTGAGAGAAACATGGGATGAGGTATGCGATCGCACTCTGGGAGGCTTAATCAGCCTGGGTAAATTGCTACCCCAAGAAGCTGATATCCTAGAACGAATGCAGCGCAACTTGAAAGCTTTACCCAGTGGACGCTGGTTATGGGTGGGCGGTACAGACTGGATCGCCCAACCACAAAATTTTTCTGGGGGATACAATTGTACCTCAACCAACCTCCAAGACTGGAGTGCATTTGGGTTGATGATGGATTTAGCAATGATGGGTTGTGGTACTGGAGCAGTTCTAGAACCAAAATATATCAGCCAGTTGCCCCCAATCCGCAATCACTTGAATGTAACCCTACATGGAGAAATTGGTATTACTCCGCGTCTAGAACGCCGGGAACTAACAGAAGTAAAAATAGAAGACAATAGCGTTACCATCTATGTTGGAGACAGCCGTCAAGGTTGGGTGCAATCATATCAAAGCCTGCTGGAACTCTCTACTGATGAAAGATTTTCAGGAGAAGTTAAAGTAATCGTTGATATCAGTGACGTACGGCAAGCGGGAGAATCTCTTAAAGGCTTTGGAGGCGTTGCTAATCCTGTAAAATTGCCAGGACTGTATCAGCGCTGTGCATCCATCCTCAATAAAGCCGTTGGCAGACAATTAAATTCTGTAGAGTGCTGTTTGTTGATTGATGAAGCGGCTGTAACAATTGTTGCCGGCAATATTAGAAGAAGCGCGGGTATGCGCCAAGGTGCTAGCGAAGATAATTTGTTTGCCGACGCTAAGGCTAACCTTTGGCAGCAGGATGAAAATGGTAACTGGCGCATTGACCCAGAGCGTGATGCTCTGAGAATGGCAAACCACACTAGAGTTTTTCACCGCAAACCGACATTAGAAGAATGTATTGATGCTGTTCGCAAACAGTATTACAGTGGTGAAGGCGCGATTCAATGGGCTGGTGAAGCCATAGCCAGAGCTAACAGCGATTTGCTGGCTACTCCTGCCTTGAAAGTTGAATTTTTGAAAGCGTACCAACAAGGAACTGCAAAACAGTGGTTGCAAGAACGCTATCTCAATCTTGATGCTCGTGAGTTAGAACATCGTTTGGCTAGATTTGGTCTTAATCCGTGTGGTGAGATTATCGGCAGCAACTTCCACTGTAATTTATCAGAGGTTCACCTCAATCAAATTGACCCCTATAACTATAAAGAACAAGAAGAGGCGTTCACCGCAGGTGCGCTATCTGTAGCTGCACTTTTACATCATAAATTTCAGGAGCCTCGCTATCAATACAGCCGTGAATTAGATCCAATTGTTGGTGTTTCTTTTACTGGTTTATTTGATTTCTTTGTTCATGCTTTTGGAGTTGATTGGTTGCGGTGGTGGGCAGAAGGAAGACCCACAACTGCACAAGGATTGGCGTTTAAGCGCCAAGAAGAAAAATATCTGAGTATGTGGAAGGATATTGTGCATCGCGTTGTTTGGGATTACTGCGATCGCCATAATCTCAAACGTCCAAATCGCTGCACCACTGTTCAACCCAGTGGCACTAAATCTTTATTAACAAGTGCTTCTCCTGGATGGCACCCTCCCAAAGCACAAAGGTTCATTCGCAGAATCACCTTCCGCAAAAACGATCCAGTTGCTTTAGCTTGTATTGACTACGGTTACAACGTCATTCCTTCCCAATCTGACAAAGATGAACAGGGCAATTTGTTAAATGACCCCTTCGATCCGAGAGTGAGTGAATGGTTGGTAGAAATACCCGTTGCTGTACCTTGGGCTGATTTACCAGGCGCTGATGAGATTGACATCAGTAAATTTAGTGCCCTATCCCAAATGGATTTCTACATGCAAGTACAGAAATTTTATGTTACTCATAACACCTCTGCCACCATTGAACTACGGGAACAAGAAATAGAAGCCTTGGGAAACCGTATTTACGAAACTATTCGTGATGATGAAGGTTATATCAGTGCTGCTCTTCTGGCAAGATTTGATGACCATCAAACCTTCCCACGTTTGCCCTTTGAACCAATCGCCAAACAAGAGTATGAAAAGTTAATGCAAGAAGTGGAAAAACGTCGCCAAAGCAGTAATTTCCATGCAGTTTTAAGCCGCTATGATTTCGGTGAATTAATGGAATCTGGCCCTGCAGGTTGCGATTCGGATAAGTGCATGATGCCAGAGGAAAATCTAATGTAATTTCTCGAAAGAAGAAGATAGAAGAAAAAAGGAAGAAGTAGTAATTAGTGAAGGTCTTGTACCTTAATGGGTAAATACGAAAGAAGACTTCTTCCTTCTTCTGTTTCCTTTCTTCGGACAAATAAGGGAGTACCACTAGGAATTATTGAACAGCAGGTGTGGGCAAGAGAAGTATTGCTCCACGGAAATTTTCAATGTAGGTTAAATGATGAATTTCAGCTCTCTCGTTATGATCGAGTCAGAGCCTAGTGAAGCCCGAAAAATTTTCTCAATGCTGATGCTGGAAAAGGTAAGCAATGGTTAAAGTTGTTGTCATCATCAACACGCTCATCTCGCTGATATTACTATACACAGCTTGGCGAGTATGGCGGCTGCGACTGCGACTGGTTAGGATTACCAACTGGTTGATTCTGACTGAGCGCTGTAGCCATGCAGTACTGTACACAGCACCTGAAGCTATCTACATTGGTCAGCAGAACATTCATAACCTGCGGCAAACCAACCAAGCACTAGATATACAAATTCAACAATTACGGCGGATTCTCGGCCTATTAGTTGTTGGACAGCGATTCTGGCGTCGGTATTTTCGGAAGCCACGGTTAAAAGTTTAGAAATTGTTGTTGGTTGGTGGTTGGTGGTGAGCCAGCGCGCTCCAAAGGGGGTCTCCCCCATGTAGACGCCCGCAGGGCGGCTTCGGTGCAGGGTACGACTGGCGAACCCGAAGGGTTGGTAGTTCCATAGACGCGCTTTACTCAGCTACTCTACCTTGAAGGGCCACGCCCTGGGAGTGCAGGGTAAAACAAACAACAAACACCAGAAAACTCAAAGTAACCTTCCTGCTTGAGATGTTGTCTGTAGAATTATGAGATGAGTTAAATTATTCGGGGCTTGCAAGGCGTGAAAACCCACATAAAATGGGTGTAAGGAGAGAAACAGCAAAATGTCTAACAACCGTTCTGGAATATTTATTGGCGGTTTGATGCTAGGAGCTACCATTGGTGCTTTGACCGGGTTGCTCATGGCTCCACGTACAGGGCGTGAAACGCGCAAACTATTAAAGAAATCTGCTGATGCCCTGCCAGAATTGGCAGAAGACTTATCATCCAGTGTCCAACTTCAAGCGGATCGTCTGTCTACAAATGCATTGCGAAACTGGGATGAAACTTTGGAGCGACTGCGGGAAGCGCTCGCAGCTGGTATTGATGCCAGTCAGCGAGAAAGCCAAGCTATAAAGCGACAAAAGGCAGAAGCTAACTCAGATTCGATGCCCCAGCACATAGATAACTAATCAACAACATAACTGTGAGTGAACCCCTGTTTTGGCTGGGACTGTCCATGCTCCTAGTCGCCACCAGTCTGACTGCTGTTTTGGTGGCGGCGATACCAGCTTTGCAAGAAGTAGCAAGGGCAGCTCGCAGTGCAGAAAAGTTATTTGACACCCTCTCACGAGAGTTACCGCCAACTCTAGATGCTATTCGCATGACAGGTTTGGAATTGACTGATTTAACAGATGATGTCAGCGAAGGCGTCAAAAGCGCTTCTGGGGTAGTTAAACAAGTCGATCAAAGCCTAAACAGCGCCAAACAGCAAGCCCAAAATATTCAAGTCGGTACGCGCAGCCTATTTGTTGGTGTGAAAGCAGCATGGAAAACTTTCACGCGCTCAAAATCTGTAAAAAGAACAGGCGATCGCTTATCGATAAATCAAAAAGGAACCTTACCGTTAAGAGAACGAGAAGCGCTCAGACAATATAATCGGGCGACCAAACCAGAACTATATCGCAATCAGGACGGCTATAGGGACGCTGCTAGCTGGGAAAGCAACGACGCTGAAGATTGGGAAGAGGAATAGAGATTAAAAAAGTTGAATATAGACCAATACGCTTAGGATAAGCCCACAGGACGGCTTTCCATAGGTAGTTTAGAACTGCACGATCAAAACCTGCTGAACTAAGCGCAAGTCTCGTATAGCTGCATCATGCATGGGAACTAGTCAATCACAGGAAAATCCCACAACCAAGGATAAAAATACCTCTTCCCTGTTAAGAATTCCCCGATCCCCAATCCCTATTTTCAAGATAGATGCCAAGCTCATTCCTTACTGTTCAACCATTGGGGAGCAAAAACTATCCTTTTCTCGGGTAGAATAAATTAGATTAAAGTTAAAAAGTGTAAAGAATTATCACTTTTCCCCTAATCTTTTAAAACAACTTGTTCACGACTACTGTGGAGATTTTTATAAAAAAGGCCATGCAGCATCGTTTTTGGCGACGAATTCTGGTAGCTTTCGCGGTATTCTTCTTGACTGGGTCAATTTGGGTGACACATTCTCCTTGGGCTTATGCTTACAATAATCCAGATCTGCTACCCGATACCCCAACCCCAGTTGTAGACTTAGCCAAATCGCTCACCTCTGTTCAAGAAGAGAACCTTGTTAAAGAACTAGAGCAATTTGAAGCTGAAACCGGCTGGAAACTGAGAGTTTTGACTCAATACGATCGCACTCCCGGTTTAGCAGTTAAAGATTTTTGGAAACTGGATGACAAAAGTGTTTTGCTAGTTGCCGATGCCAGTGGTGGTAATATTCTCAACTTCAATGTCGGCGATGCCGTTTACCAGCTCCTACCTCGCACTTTTTGGGTAGAATTGCAAACTCGCTTTGGCAATTTGTACTTCGTACGAGACGAAGGCGAAGATGAAGCTATCTTGCAAGCTCTAGAATCGGTTAAAACATGTCTGCGTCAAGGCGGTTGCCGTGTCGTTCCCGGACTGCCAAAGGAACAGTGGATTCTGACACTGATTACCTCGGTAATTGGTGGGATTATTTGTGGTTTTGCAGCTCAACCCCGGCGTGAAGGACAAATTGTGGCTTGGCAGTGGGCTTTAATTTTTTCTCCTTTGTGGGGAATTTTATTTATTGCCTTCGGTATTGGGCCGGTAGTGTCACGCACTTCTGACTGGCTACCCTTAGTTCGCAATATCACTGGTTTTCTTATTGGGGTTTTGGTTGCTTATCTGTCCCCTGCATTCACTCGCTCTCCAGCATCGAAAATCTAAATTAGTCAATAGTCATTAGACATTAGTCATTGGTTTGTAATTGTTACAAATGACAAAGGATAAAGGACTAATGACAAAGGACTCTCTTAAGCTGAAAGCTGTTAGCTGACTGCTGAAATGTAATGGAATGGCACGTAACTGATGCTGAGAGTTTGGCAATAATTGATAGTGAAATTGGCGATCATGTCTTTTCACCTGCCGAGTATGAAATTGTTCGGCGGGTGATTTATGCCACAGCTGATTTTGAGTATAAGTCTTTGATTCGCTTTTCTGAGCGTGCTTTGCAAGCGGGTGCAGCTGCACTAGCGACACGTACAACTATTGTTGTAGATGTGCCAATGGTACAAGTAAGTATTACCTGCGACATTCAAACCACGTTTGCTAATCCGGTGTATTGCAGTATGGACACACCAACTCGCCCTCAAAAAGAAAAAACTCGTGCAGCTTGGGGAATCGAAACCCTAGCCAAACGTTATCCAGAGGGCTTATTTATAGTTGGTCAAGCGCAAACTGCTTTAACAACACTAACTGATTTGATTGAAGCTGAAGAAATTAGACCCGCTTTAGTAATTGCTACACCACCAGGCTTTATCAATATAGATGCTGCTAAAGAACGCTTGCGAGACTCTCTAGTACCAAACATTACAATTGATAGTCGTAAAGGTGGGGCATTAGTAGCAGCCGCAATTGTGGATGGCTTGGTAGATTTAGCTTGGCAATCCTATGGGCAAGCAAGATGAGAGAGGAGTGGGGGAGTGGGGGATGGGAAGATGGGGAGATGGGGAGAGTGGAAGAATAACAACCAACTACTAACCACTAACCACTAACTACTAACTACTAACTCTTTACTTTTTAACGCGTCTCCCACTCTCCCCCTCTTCCCCTCTCCCTTTCTTCCTCTGGAAGACGGCGCCTACGGGGTCTTTGTGAGGGGCGATCGCTGACTCTATTTTCTCTGTACTCCTGTTCCTCTTCCTCTAGACGGCGCCTGCGGGGTCTTTGTGAGGGGCGATCGCTGACTCTATTTTCTCTGTACTCCTGTTCCTCTTCCTCTAGACGGCTGCGGGGTCTTTGTGAGGGGCGATCGCGTATACGGCGGCTGACCTCGGGGAAAAAATCCCGACGCAAATAAGGATAATCACTCACCCATAAATCGCGACTGGGAATATAGATATCGCTGATTTCCTCAATTCTGCTTAAATCTGGGCGATTTGACATCACCACCATTTCTGCTTTTTGACCGCGAGCAATAACTTTATGCTCAACCCGCAGTGGTGCTGTCAGTTGGGCTGTAAATCCAGTTTCATCACCTACTTCTAAGTTGATTCGTTTTTCCCGGTTTTCTACTATTACCAAATCGCCTTTGCTATCAACAGTTTCCTGTTTGCCAACCAACTCTTCTGTTATCCACCAATCCAAAATTCGACCACGGAAAAAACCGCCGTATTTGTAACGACGGCATTTGGCATTTCGCATACTAGCCCAAAATACTGGTCCCCAAAGCCAGTAGAAAGCGCCGATTAGTCCTAGGACAAATACGATCGGCCCAAAACCAGGCATTACAAAAACTTTTAACAGCACATAAACAGCTGCAATGACTACAGAAATTAACAGCCGTTGTAAAAAATCGGGAAATTTTCCCCAGTAGTACTTGTACTGTTGACTTGTGGCAACTAAAGGGATAAGTTGACTAAATTTTTCGCGAGTCAGTGGGACAAGCATTCGGATTTTGGATTTTGGATTAAAAGTTTAGATCAAGTTCGTTAAATCACTGATATTTATCGTTTTTTTGGTAATGGGTAATGGTGAAAGTGGAAAAACCGCCTATTACCAATTACCAATTACCTATTACCGGCGTGACGAATAATATAAATGTTTAAGCGAACCTGATATTAGAGTATCTTTTCTAATCCATATACTAACGCCTTTAGCTGGAGGACTTTGCGAATTGCTAGTAGTACTCCCGGCATATAGGCAGCGCGATCGCTTGTATCATGCCGTAAGGTATAAATTTGACCAAGTGCGCCAAAAATCACTTCTTGATGGGCAATTAGTCCCGGTAAACGCACGCTATGAATCCTAATACCTTCATCTGCAAGGCTACCCCTTGCTCCTGGTAATTTTTCTGTTTCTTTGACAATTGCCTGGTTAAATGTCTTACCCATTTCTGCTAGCATTTGAGCAGTTTGAATGGCAGTACCACTGGGAGCATCAGCTTTTTGATTGTGATGCAGTTCAATAATTTCCACGTGGTCAAAATATTGAGATGCTGCGATCGCCGCTTGTTGCAGCAGCACCATACCAATGCAGAAATTGGGAACTAGCAAGCAACCCGTACTAGCTTTATCAGCAAATTCTGCCAAATCTTGAATTTGTTCGGGACTTAAGCCTGTAGTACCAACAACCGGACGGATACCGTAGGCGATCGCACTGCGAATATTGTCATATACAGAATCAGGATGAGTAAAATCTACCATCACTCCTGGCTGCATATGCCTTTCACCAGCCACGTACCCCAACATCGGTTCCAATTGATTGGTAATTGGTACTTCCAAAGGTTCACTTAAACCAGCTAATTCCCCCGCATCTTTGCTTTGATGTTCTGGACTCGTATCGATAGCACCCATAAGGCTCATATCTGGTGCTTGTGCCACAGCTTTTACGACTTCGCGCCCCATTTTACCAGCAGCGCCGTTAACAATAACCGGGATAAGAGTTTGATTCGCCATAGATCAAGAAATGCTTTTATACCCAACAAGCGAATTGTAGGAGAATTTGGCAAGCTAGTAGTTTGCCCTTTGCTAATTTCCGGATGAGGGAACTCAACTATTGTTAAGTTAGTCGATAGCTAAAACTTGGTTTGATTATGAACGAGTCTTTCACTACGATTGGTTGAACTATGATTTAGAGTTGAGCTGATTGCCAAGCAGTAATAACAACAGAAGTAGACTTTAGACCAAGGGCAAGAATGACAAATTTAAAGTCACGTCTGCTTTTTTCAGTAATCCTTGGGTTATATCATCATACAACTTTGTCTAAAATTTACAGAATATTAACCAATTGAGTGAAAAAATTATCTTAATTGCCCTACCTTCGTTAGTTACAAACGTAGTCGAGCAGATGAACAAAAAATTTACCCTCTCCTTGCTTTCCAGCCCCGCACTGTTTGCGTCGATGCTGTCTATGGTAATGATGACCCAACCAGCACACGCAAATCAAACACAAAACCCTACCCAAACCCACTGCACACAAAATCTCCACTCAGCAACTCCTCGTATGGCATGTGTACGGGTGAGTAAGGCAAACGCAGTGACACCTAAACAACAGGCAAATGTAACGCAAGACTACAATCCTAGTGACATTACTGAAATGGACTTCTCTGAAGAAGAGAGCGATACAGCAATAGCATTGTTTGGCTGTGACTGTCCATCCTGCCTCAATGCTCTACGCCAGATGCGCGGTCAGGCTCCTATGCCAGTATAGTAGCCTGATACCAGAATGTTTGGAATCATGGTTTTTGATAAAAATATTGATAAATAAAAAAGGTAAAGTTAACAGAAGTTGTTAATTTTATCTTTTTCTAGTTTTAAAAGAAGGAAGAAAGAAGTTAGAAGAATAACTTTAAGGAAATTTCAGATTTGAATTTGTGCGAGTAAACCACAAGCCTTGTTTCTGTAAATTCGCATTGCCACAAGAAAAGCCAGAGAGTAAATTCTCTGACTGTTAACCGGAGACAAAAGAACCATCAACCTATTAGTTCATTAAAGTAATTTTGCTGATTTCAAGAAACCCGATTTATTTTATAAATCGGGCTTTTGAGGAATGATTAAACCTCCCAAAGTAGGTGTAACAGAAGACTAGTACCACTTTTGGTAAAAACCTAGAATCTTCCCAGGTTATGCAGACCTAGGATCACACCTGCTCCTAAGATATGACCAAAGGCGGCACAAGCCAGTAACGCTGGTACACCAAAATTACCCAAAACCGGATTTGAGGGCAAGGCAGGTTCTGCGTTGGGATACTTAATGGTATATTTACCAAACAAAATGGCAAGGATATTGCAGAGAATCATGGTAACTCCTACTGCTGGGCTCCATTGCAGAGGTGTGGTTGCAGCGGCTAGTAAAGTAGATGTCAGCAACTGATTTTCTCCTTATAATTGTTAATGCAGTGAAAATCTCATGTGAATTTCTTACCAAAAAAAATCAATCCAAAGTTGGATTTTGCATTAATAGTTAACATTTTTTCTTATTACTTAATATAGCCCGATCTTTTTTTGTTTTTTATATCACAATAATTACTAATAACTTTCACTAAAAGTTTTATAAGTTTGTGAGGGAGCTACTAATACTTGATTCATGCATCAATAAAATTCATGCAAACAATAAATAATGAGATTTGAGAAGATGTCTGAAAAGTTTATGAAAGGTATAATTTGTTATTCTGCACAATCACCTCAAAATCATCTAAACTCAAGGTGATAGGGTTGATAAATAAATTGAGTCATGTCCTCTACAATAGATTCATTGCCACCAAACCTTGCCAAAATTGTCCAGCGCTTTAAACGTGCTACAGATCCGAAGCGACGCTACGAACAGCTAATTTGGTATGGTCAGCGGCTTCCAGAGTTTCCAGAAGCTGATAAAATACCAGAAAATAAAGTTCCTGGGTGTGTTTCCCAGGTTTATGTCATAGCTGGCTTGGAAGAAGGTAAAGTTATATTTCAAGGTGATTCTGATTCCCAATTAACCAAAGGATTAGTGGGGCTTTTGATTGAAGGTCTGAACGGACTAGCACCGAATGAAATTGTCCTACTTACTCCAGATTTTATTCAAGAAACTGGTTTAAATGTTAGCCTGACGCCTTCCCGCGCTAATGGTTTTTATAATATTTTCAAGACCATGCAAAAAAAGGCTTTGGAATGCCAAGCAGACATATCTCACTAAATATGTGAGCAGTTCTAAAATATGTTAAGTGGTTAGTAGTTAGTGGCAAACAACCAACACTAACAACCAACAACCAACAATTAACAAATATAAAATCTTTTCTGATGTCAACTGATTTATTATCAAACTCTACTACTTTCGGTATTGGTGGGGTAGCTAAAGAATATCGGTGGAACTGGGAAAACCAGCAATTGCGTACTGTTTATGAAAGTCTTGGCAATGGTTCACCGCTATTGCTACTCCCTGCTTTTAGCACTGTTTCCACGCGAGAGGAAATGAGTGGACTAGCCAAGCTACTCGCTCCCTACTTTCAAGTTGTAGCTGTAGATTGGCCTGGATTTGGCGAATCTTCGCGTTTATCTGTAAATTACAAACCTGCTTTATATCAACATTTTCTCGAAAATTTTGTCACCTCTGTATTTGATACTCCAATCGCAGTGGTTGCTGCTGGTCACAGTGCAGCTTATGTTCTGCAATTAGCGCAGAAAAATCCATCTGTATTTTCACGTATAGCGTTAGTAGCCCCAACTTGGCGCGGTCCTCTACCGACAATGGGTGTAGACCGACAAGTAGCGGGGATGGTAAGGGATATAGTGCGATCGCCTATTTTTGGTCAAATCCTCTACAAGCTCAACACTGTACCATCTTTTTTAAGTTTCATGTACCGTCGCCACGTCTACGTAGATGCTGCGAAGTTAACGCCTAGCTTCATTGACCATAAATGGCACAATACCCAACAATCAGGAGCTAGATTTGCTCCCGCTGCCTTCGTCACTGGTAATCTTGACGCCGTACACAATCAAGCTGAGTTTCTAGCACTAGTTCAGGATTTGTCTGTGCCAGTGATGGTAGTAATAGGAGAGTCTTCTCCTGGTAAATCCCGCGCTGATATGGATGCTTTGGCAGCTTTAAGCGGAGTGCAAAAAGCTGTTCTTCCCGGTTCGTTGGGAATGCATGAAGAATACCCAGAGGCTGTAGCAGAGGCAATTGCACCCTTTTTAGGAATTGCTACTGTCACTAAATAATCATGCAGCTACAATCAATTTTTATGCACTCCCTTCTTAGGAATGGGGGAAGTCCTCCAATGCGCTGCCTCCCCTACTTGCAGATATGTGCATGAGTGCTTAAATTGAAAGTGATTATCATTTGAAATGCAAGAGGCATTTGGGATATGGTCAGTGCTGCGACGACAGACGTAGTTCCAGTAACAGTGCTCACAGGCTATCTGGGAGCGGGAAAAACAACTCTGCTCAATCGCATCCTCACCCACGAACACGGCAAGAAAGTTGCCGTGATTGTGAATGAATTTGGGGAAGTGGGTATCGATAATCAACTAGTTATCGATACGGATGAAGAAATCTTTGAGATGAACAACGGCTGTATCTGCTGTACAGTGCGCGGCGATTTGATTCGCATCATCGGCAATTTGATGAAGCGCCGTAATAAATTTGACCATTTAGTGATTGAAACTACTGGGCTAGCTGACCCCGCCCCCGTGATTCAGACATTCTTTGTCGATGAAGATATGCGGGAGCAGTTAGAGCTAGATGCGGTGGTAACAGTGGTAGATACCAAGCACATTTGGCAGCATTGGGAAGCGGACGAAGCACAAGAGCAAATTGCTTTCGCTGATGTGATTTTATTGAATAAAACTGATTTGGTGACACCAGATGTGTTGGATGAGTTAGAAAAGCGGATTCGCGGTATGAATGCGATGGCAAAAATTCACCGTACCCGCAACGCCGAGGTCGGAATGGATGCGCTTTTGGGCGTGAAAGCGTTTGATTTGGATCGCGCTTTGGAAATTGACCCAGATTTTCTAGGGGAAGATGCCCACGAACACGATGAAACCGTGTATTCTGTGGCTTTAGTTGCAGAAGGTGCATTAGATGGGGAGAAATTAAACAGATGGCTGGGAGAATTGTTGCGAACCCAGGGGCCAGATATCTTCCGCATGAAGGGCATTTTAAATATCGCGGGAGAAGACGATCGCTTTGTCTTCCAAGGGGTGCATATGATCTTTGAAGGCAAGCCCGATCGTCCTTGGAAAAGTAGCGAAACTCGGAAAAACGAATTGGTATTCATCGGTCGCAACCTCGATGAAGCCAAACTCAAACAAGATTTTCTCGCCTGTATAGCGTAAATCAAGATGGGGAGATGGGGAGATGGGGAGAAAGAAGAATTCTTTTCTCTCCCACTCCTCCACTCTCCCACTCCTCCACTCCCCCACTCTCCCACTCTCCCACTCCTCCAAAACCATGAATCCTTCAACTCTCAATTCCAAAGAATTTGAACAGCACTTTTGCGGGACGCTTTCAGACTATGTGACTGCGATCGCCTGGTCGCCACAAAATACAATCCTAGTTGCAGCTTCTGCGGCTGGGGAAGTAACGCTGTGGGAAAATGACGAGTTAACAACTTTACAGACTGGCAACGATGCGTCTGTTGACTGCGTTGCTTTTTCCCACGATGGGCAATTTTTAGCTGTTGGCGGACAAGATGGACGGGTGAAAATTTGGCAAAACAGAGAATTAATTGCTACTTTGGAAAATGCCCCCGCTTGGATTGACAAACTGGCTTGGAATCCTATTAGCAACCAGCTTGCTTTTAGTTTGGGACGTTACGTACAAGTGTGGGATGCTGATACTCGTGAGATTATCGTTACCTTGAATTTCGAGTCTTCTTCGCCATTGGGTATTGATTGGCGTAGAGACGGGCAATATCTTGCCATTTGCGGTCATCAGGGAGTTAAGGTATGGAATAGTCAAGACTGGAATGAGGAACCACACATTCTCAATATACCTTCTGTAAGTATTGCTACAGGATGGTCTGCTGATGGTAAGTACCTTGCTTCTGGCAACATGGATCACACCATAACTGTGGTCGAAACCCAACTATTAACTTCTAGCGATGATCCCCAACCTTGGGTAATGCGGGGTTTTCCTGGTAAGATTCGCCAACTCACATGGTCAGACATCATTAATCAAAACGGTTCGCCTCTACTAGCCTGTTCTAGTGTTGATGGTATTGTCGTCTGGGAAAAGTCGCCTGATGAATCTGTGGGATGGGAAGCAACAGTATTAACTAATCATGTGGATGTAATTAATGCGATCGCTTTTGCACCCAACAGCTTTTTACTTGCTTCTGCTGGTACTGATGGTTGGATTTGTCTGTGGAAACAAGCTAAGCAAGTAGCGCAAATTCTCACAGGTGCGTCAGAAGGTTTTTCCTGCTTAGCTTGGCATCCCCAAGGTAAACTCCTTGCCGCAGGTAGTAAAGATGGCGAATTACTCATTTGGTCAAAGGCAACACGAGGTCAAGGCTTTGGGCGAAAATAGCAAACGGGAGGAACAATTATTACTAATGACTAATCAGTAATAATTAGGTATGCTGTAGTAACATAGGGTCTTTGTGTAAATTATGAACGTTATCAAACTGATTTTACTTGCTTGTCCTGTAGTCCTTGCTTCTATGCTGGTGTTTGCAAATCCAGCAGTTGCATCCACTGTCCATTCTGCACCTGTGACAACACAGATTACCTTAGTATCTGCACAACCAATTCATCAATCGATTACACCCAACTTATCTGGTGATTCCAAATCAATCATGGATCAGCTTGGTTGCAATTGTGCCAGTTGTGTGAAGTCCAGACTCCAGATGGAAGGCAAGCTATCACTTTCGAGCTTGTTATAAATTTTACTAGTTATTAAATATCAGTTTAAATTGATACTCCCCTAGTTTAAGACGAAGTCGTAGCTAGGGGATTTTTGTACTTAATATTCACCTTACATCCTATAAGTTAGAAGTTATGACTGCTCACTGGTTTATGCGTTGATGTTATCAAAATGGCATGAAGCACAAACTATCGAGCAATTCATGTATGCTACCTTACGGGAAAGCCTGACAGCATATGGGAATGGTTAGAAAACCGCTACAAGTGTAGTAAGAGAAATAGGTACTCAGCAATTTGAAATTTACTGGCGGACAGATGATGGAAGTACCTGCAAGTCCATCCAAGGTGTTTTGATAGTCATACGTCTGGGACACAAGTGCGGATATCTCTAGATAAGTCTGTTGTTTGGGAGATATCTTCTCAGTAAATAGAGATACCACGGAACTCAAAGCATTTTCTTGGAAAATATCCCCATCTAATAGCTTTGTTTGCCACTGTTCATAGGTCATCAACTGCACTGGATAACCGAGAGCATTGATACTCATCACTAACTTGCGCATGGGCAATGGCTGAGGATTGAGTATGTGAAAGGCTTTCCCAATAGATGCTTTTTGTTTCGACAAGTGGGCGATCGCTCTACTTACATAGTCTACAGGAGTCAAATTGAGGGTGACATCTAAGTCAGGCGCACTCTTGAGATCGATAAAGCCTTTGAGCATTCTAGATATCAGATCGTTGGTTTGAGATGCACCTGTTTGACTATGTCCTACAATCGTGCCTAATCTATAAATACAGGTAGGAATGCCACGTTTCCTTGCTGCCATCACCAATTTCTCAGCTACCCATTTACTTTGGGCGTAGCCATCGGAGAGTCCTTCATAATGATCAAGTTCGTCTGACTCCAAGATCACCTTCATTTCGTGATATGTAGATGATTGGAATACATCCAGAGTAGAGATGAAGTGTACGGGTTTGACTTTGATTTGACTTGCTAATCTCAAGATTTCCTGGGTTCCCAGAACATTGGTAGCTCGTAGTGCAGCGTAGGGATAAATTAAATTAACAAACGCTCCATTGTGATAAATAACATCTATTTCTCTCGCCAACTCACTAAAAAGCTGTTCATTTAGCCCCAAAAACGGTTTTGATAAATCCCCAACAACTGGAATAATTCGGGAATTTAACTCATCATTCCAAAGTAAATAGCGTTCTAAGTTTTGGCGAATTTTCTGCTTGCCTACCTCAGCACTTGCAGCACGAACCAAACAATAAATACTGGCTTTGGGGAACTCTTGGAGTAGTTCGCGCAGTAAAAAAGCTCCAATGAAACCTGTTGACCCAGTCAACAAGAACCGTTGAGGTTCAGTTATAGATTGACTGGAAATAGTATCGGGACGGATTGTCTCATCTAAGCTGGCTTCAGCATATAAATCTGTGGGGTTCCCTCGCCCCTGTATTGCTTCGACAAGTCCAGCTATAGTAGGTGCTTGGAGGAGATTCAACAGAGGCAATTCCACTTGTAAAGTTTCTCGCACCCTAGCCAGCATCTGCACTAATAGTAAAGAATTTCCCCCCAACTCAAAGAAGTTGTCATGTATCCCTACTGTCTCAATGCCTAAAACCCGAGTCCAAATTTGAGCTAGCTGTCTCTCAACTTCGGTATGGGGTGCAACAAAAGCCTCGTTTAAAACAGGTCTGTCTTGATTGGGTGCTGGGAGCGATGATCGGTCTACCTTACCGTTGGGTGTAAGTGGCAAGGAATCCATCAAGACAAAAGCAGACGGAATCATGTATTCAGGCAATTTCGCTTGCAGAAAAGAGCGCAAGTGTGTGAGAGACAATCCCTGAGTTTCGCTTGCAGTTAATGTCAGCGCAGAGCTATTATCTCGCTCAACCATGCCCTCCACGTTAAGTTCAGTCACCAAGTAAGCTACAAGACGCCGATCTCCAGGATTGTCTTCTCTAGCTACAACCACAGCCTCTCTGACGCCTGGGTGCTGGCTAAGGGCTGCCTCAATATCCCCTAGTTCGATACGGAAACCGCGAATTTTTACTTGATGGTCGATCCGCCCGATGAACTCTATCTTGCCATCCGGCAAATAGCGAGCTAAATCTCCTGTTCTGTAAAGACGCTCTCCTGGCTTGTTGCTAAAGGGATTGGGAATAAATTTTTCGCGGTTTAATTCTGGTCGGTTGCGGTAGCCCCTAGCTAAACCATCACCACCAATCAATAGCTCTCCGGGAGTACCGATAGGTATAGGTTTCAATGGCTCTGAGTGGGGATCGACTAAATAGATTTGCGTGTTGTCAATAGGTCTCCCAATTGGCACCCGGTTGTTTTCAGGCTCTACCTTGTAAACAGCCGACCAGATGGTGGTTTCTGTTGGCCCGTACATATTCCAAACAGAGTTAACCAATTCTTGCAGCTGATTTGCCAGTCCTGGGGTTAATGCCTCCCCACCACACAGGATTTTTAGTTGCTTATTTCCTTGCCACCCTGCTGCTAAAAGCAATCGCCAAGTAGCTGGAGTTGCTTGCATAACTGTAGCGCCAGATTCTGCTAGAAGCTTGCTTAGCTGTTCTGCATGACTGGTAACTTCACGCCTTGCTAATACAATCTGAGCGCCCACAATCAATGGTAAGTAGAGTTCTAGACCAGCAATATCAAAGCAGATAGTTGTCACAGCCAGTAGTATATCTGACTCTGTCAGTCCTGGCTGTTTACGCATGGAATTTAAGAAATTGACTACACAGCAATGCTCAATTTGCACGCCTTTGGGTTTACCAGTAGAGCCAGAAGTATAGAGTATGTAAGCTAAGTTTTCAGGATTTACTCCTGTCTTGGGGTTTTCTTTGCTGTGTTGAGCAATGATTTCCTCGTCAACATCAATGCAAACGACTTGCGCTTGATGTTTTGGTAGCTGCTCAAGTAGATTCTTTTGGGTTAATAGCACGCTCAGTTGTGAATCTTCTAAAATCAATCCCAAGCGTTCCTGGGGATATGCAGGATCTAATGGCACATAAGCTCCACCTGCTTTGAGAATGCCTAAAAGCCCAATCAATAGATTTAGCGATCGCTCTAAACAAATTCCTACCAAAACTTCTGGTTCTACATTCAAAGTCCGCAAGTAGTGAGCTAGCTGATTTGCCCGGTGATTCAGTTCCCTATAAGTAAGCTGTTCGTCTACAAAAATTACTGCGACTCGATCGGGTGTCAGTTCTACTTGCAATTCAATCCACTGATGAATACATAAATTCTTTGGATAATTCGCTTGAGTTTGATTCCATTCTTCAAGCAAATGATGCAATTCTGCTGTAGTCAAAAGCGACAAATCTAAGGATTGCTGTGCTAGATTGACCATAAAACTAGTCATTAAAACATCCTCCGGCTCTGGTGCTGCTCCAGGTTCAGTGCAGCCCTTTCTTCAGGAGCCTGAGCCACTAAGTGATTTCTGCTGTAAAACCAGAAGTAGAGAATTGCAATAACCATGAACATAGCAACGCCCCAAGCACCAGGCTGGTAGGCAGGTACAGACAAACAAGCAGCTAGAGCAAGAATTGCAAGGGCAGTACCAACAGCTGCACCCCTAATCCCGAGTGGGCTTTGATAGGAACTTTCTAATTCGGGGCGATCGCTTTTGAGCTTTATATAGCTCAATAACACCAGGATATAGATGATTAATGCCCCAAAAACCGCCATATTCAACATTACATCTTTGACTGGACCCCCTAAAACATCAAGGGTAACTGCACAAACCAATCCAACTACCGTACCCAGAAGTAATGACCTGTAAGGCGTATAAGTTCTACCAGTGACCGCCAGCCAGCGTGGGATGTACCCAGCACGAGCAAGAGAGAAGAATGTCCGTCCATAGGCGTAGATAGTAAAAATGAAGCTCGCAAGCAAGCCACAAGACATTAAGATTGCTGTGGCAAACGTGGCAACGGGGCCGTGACCAAAGTAAGCCTTCAATCCATCTCCCAAGGGAGCGCTCGATTGACCAATAGCAACAGCGCCATCGCCCACGCCAGAGTTCAGTATCAAGGTAAATACTGAAAGGACAACCAAGGTGAACATGGCTGCGATCAGGGAAGCAGGCATATGGCGATACGGATCGCGGCTTTCCTCGGCAGCAAGTGGCATTTGCTCGATCGCCAGGTAAAACCAGATAGCATAAGGAATCGCGGCAAAAATCCCTCGCACCCCTTTGGGTAGCCAGGTTGTAGATTGACCAGGATCGGCAGGAACGTTGAAAAGCAGGCCTATTCTGAACTCGCCCAATATCAGCATATTCACATAGAAGATCGCTAACATCATAATCGCTATCAGCGTGATGAAATGACCTATATTGAAAGTCTGTTCCGTGCCCCAGATATTAATTGCCGTGAAGATACCGTAGATAACCACCCAAACGATATAGGCTGGTATATCAGGAATCAAGGGCTTTAAGTAGCTGGTGACAGAAATAACGGCTACAACTGGAGCAAGTACATTCTCAATAATCATTGCTACACCGCAGACATAGCCCCAAAATGGACCAAAGGCACTGCGAGTGAAGGAGTAAAGCCCTCCCGTATGCGGGAGCATCGTTGACATTTCTGCGAGGCTGTAGGTTAGACATATATACATGACTGCCATTAGGAAGGTAGCAATTGTCATCCCCCAAAAGCCGCCTGCTGTTAAACCAGAGTTCCATCCAGTGAAATTACCTGAGATGACAACGCCGACTCCGTAGCTCCATAACAGCCAAAAACCAACATTTCCTCTTAGTTGCTTCTGCCTGAAATAACTCTCGTTGACGCTTTTATAGTGAACAAAACCCCTCGATATTTGGTGAAACATAGCCTATTTTCCACAAATTAAACAATTGCGCTCAGATATCTCACTCACGCCGCAACTGCTGACGGCTGACATCAGTTCAACCGATGTGTACCTCTACCCTACGGGAATGCCTTACGGTGCACGAGAAGCTGTTACTCTGCAAGAAGCACCCTACGGGCGACTAAGTGTCTACGCCTACGAGATAGTGTGGGGCTTTTGGCGGGTTAAGCTAATTATTTCGTATCACCTGAAGCCCGGATGGCATCAAGGAGATAAGTAGGCGAGCTATGTTTGCTGAACCGTCGTTTAGCTACGAGTAAAAAGTGGATGTTAAAAGAGAATTTGGTATCAGACGATCGCTTTCATGATTCTTCTCACACTCAATCCGGTTTATTTACCCTAGGCGAAGTCCGCACAGGGTCTACGATGGAAAAGGCTAGGCTTTTACTAAAAGACGCAAAAACCGAGAGTCTACACAACACTTATGGGTTCTGGTGGACTTTCTGTGGCTGCGTTCGCTTAAAGCGTTGCGAAGCAGTATTCCGCTCGCCAGGGAAAAAAAGGGTTTATACAAGTTTGGTATTTAAGATAGCGACCGATCAGCTATTATGCAGGCAATGTTATACCAATTTGAAAATTGATTGCGACAGATAGAGCGCTCAATCTGATTACAAGTAAATCTTTCACAATCACGCCACGTCACGCTAAGCACTTTATGGCGGGGAATCATGCACGGCAGTCTCTCCTGGAGTAAACCCCCAAGACCAGATTGCCTCATCACCGCAGTGGCTCAAAAATCCAAAATCTAAAATCCAAAATGGTATGAACTTGCTTACTTGTAAATTTATCCTAGTAATAGTGACAAACTGGGAACAAAAAAGTAGCAAAGTTTAAAACCCTTTTGGGGAGTCAAGAGTCTAGAGTCCAAAACCTATGGGTGGGGACTTAAACTCTACCCAAGGGATGAAAAAAATATGGGTAGGGATTTTTACCCTACCCAATTTTTCTGTTGACTTTTGACTTTTGTTAAAATCACGAAATTTTGGTCTTTACCGTCACAGAAACTGGGTTTTTAGGATGAGTGAATCGATGTTCTAAATTGATAGCTCTTGACTAATGACCAGCAATTAGTTGTGACTCGCTCCTGCTAAGGGAAAAATGATTTCCTCTAGCGTTCGTAGTAATTCTTGCTCGTTATAAGGTTTAGAAAAGTAGGCTCTCGCGCCTAATTGCATCGCTAGTTGGCGATGTTTGTCACTGCTGCGAGAGGTGAGCATGGCAACTGGTATATTTTTAAAATCGTTGTTTGATTTTATACGTCCTAAAAAACCATATCCATCAATGCGCGGCATTTCAATATCACAGATTACAGCTTGGACTTTCAAGCCGTTTTGCAGTTTTTCTAAAGCATCTTGACCGTCTTTGGCTTGTTCTACTTGATACCCTCCTTTCTCCAAAGTCAATGCTAAAAAACGCCGGACATTAATTGAATCATCAACAATTAAGATTGTTCCTTTTTGGTCTCTTGACGAATCTATAGGTTTATCCTCAGATGTGGTGAGGAACACTGTCTTTAACCTAGCTGATGGTAGTTGAGTGCTTCTAGGCGATCGCTCGTTAGCAGCAATCCAATACAATAATTCATTAATATTTACTAACGCCACTACTCGACCATCGCCCAAAATCGTACAGTTATTAAAGCCAGCAGGCAGAGGAATATTTCCTTCGATGCGGCGGATGGCAACTTCCTGTTCACCCCAACAACGGTCTATTTGTATGGCTACTGGTTGATTGTTGCCTTTAACAATTAATACGCTGGCAGCGTTAATTGCAGGGGGAGTTTCTAGGTGAGGGTTGTCGTACCGGGGACAATTAAACTCTAAGTAGCGACCAAGGCGAATCAAGGGTATCATGGTTCCCTGCCAATTGATGACTTCGCTATTCAGCATCGGGAATACATGCTCGCTTTGCAGTAAGAAGATTTCCGAAACTGTATCTGTGGGGAAAGCCAAAAGCATACGATTGCTTTCTACGAGCAGCACTCTTGCTACGGAGAGGGTAAATGGCACTGATAAAGTGAAGGTAGTTCCTGACCCTGGTAAGGTATCCACTTTAACGTCGCCCCGCACTTGTTTAAGATTGCTGCGAACTACATCCATGCCAACACCACGACCAGATAAGGTTGTGACTTGGTCTTTGGTACTAAAACCTGGCTCAAAAATCAGGGATAGCAGTTCTTCATCGCTAGCTTGCGCTAGCAGTGCTGCATCTAACCCCATCGCTAGGGCACGGGCACGAATTCCATCTAGAGAAATGCCTCGACCATCATCTCTGATCGTAATAATGGTGCGATTGCCTTGGTGAGTGGCTTTTATTTCAATCAATCCTTGCTCTGGTTTACCACAAGCACGCCGTGTGACAGCATCTTCGATGCCGTGATCGAAGGCATTTCGCATCAGGTGCATTAATGGCTCATTTAATGCCTCTAAGATGCTGCGCTCAATCAGCGTACTAGCCCCTTCTATTTTCAATTGCACATTTTTGCCAAACTCCACACACAACTCACGCAGGGCCCTTGGAAAGCGATCGACAATATCGGATAGAGGGCGCATCCTTACTTGTGTAAGCTTTCTCTGTAGCTGCTTGGATGTTTTGTTGAACTTCCTGGCAATTTGATCGGTATCGTCTATACTGAGTTGAATGTCAGCAGTAACTTCTTGCACCTGCACAATGGTTTCCATCACTTCTTGCGAGAGCAGGTTTAATTCGTTATACCGATCCATTTCTAAGGCATCAAATTTGCTTTCTATGCCATTTGTCTGATAGTTGTAGTCAGATGCAAAGCGATCGGAACCATTACTAGCTGGCAACGCTAGTGGTGATGCATTGTATGGCATCACGTTCTGAGTGGCGATTTTGTCGTAGGCTGTACGTAGTTCTTGATTTTCTCGCTCTAGAATTTGGACTCGCTGACCGAGATTGCGAATCAGTTTGCGTAATCTTTCTAGCTGCAAGTTCATGCCATTACGCTGGATGATTAGCTCCCCAAACAAGTCATTAATCAGCTCAAGTTGCTTGCTGGGTACTCGGACTGTATTTTCCTGAGTTTCGCGGTCTTTACCAAGACCAATTGACTCTCGTTTGGATTCAACAAACTTGTAATCTGTGGTGGGAATTTCTCTAGAAGTTACCGGAGTAGGCTCTGGCTGTGGTAGATCGTTTAGGGAATTACTATCATCGGCAAAGGCTGCTTCTAGGGCTTCAAAATCGGCAGCAATGATTTCTTCATCGAGCCAGGCTTCTGCTGCAACTTCGGTTTGGAGAAAGTCATTATGATCTGCTGTTGTTTCAGTTTCCAGAAACTGTGGGATGATGAATTCTTGTGTTTCTAACAGGTCGGTTGTTGATTCTGTGGGAACTGTAAATTCATCTAGTTCGATTTTTGTTGGTAAGCCTTCTAGTTGATTTGTTAGCACTAATGCTTGCGATCGCCGCCACGCTGACAAAGCAGCAAGAGCAATTTGTTCAATTTGACTGGAATCAGCAGTGTCTAAGTGGTTGGCAATTGATTCACACAGTTGAGTAAAAGCTGATAACTGGAGCATTTCACCCAAACCACCCAACTCAGCTGCCATTATGGCTACTTCTTCTTTCAAGCAAGGCTGTTGGCTATCTGCTAACACAGATTCTAGGCGCTGCAAACATCCCTCTACCTCAGTTTCAAAGAGTAAGGGTATAATATTTTGCCCATCATCTTCTGGTGAAAGTATAGTGGTAGCGTCTTCAGGAGTTGGATCGCCCAAACGCTGATGCAGTTCTTCAAAAACTGGGTAACAAAAGGTATTTAACCACTGCTCGTCTACTGTATTTCCTTCTGAGTGCAATTCCACTATCTGCCGCAGCCAATCAATTCCAGATAGTAGTAAGCTTTGCAATTCCGTGTCAATTTCTAAAGAGTTTTTTCGTGTTTTTAAGACTTTAAAAGAATCTTCTAAACGGTGCGCCAAATCCGAGAGAGCGCGAAATCCCATCATCCCCGCACCACCTTTGATGGAGTGGGCAGATCGCAGTGCAGCGTTAATTTTTTCTGGAGCGATGCGATGATTGGTCTCGATTTCCAGTAATATTCCCTCTAATGTGTTGAGATAATCTGTTGCTTCCTCCAGAAACTGCATCTGGATTTCAAATTCTTTGTCCTTTGACATAGCTGTTGTCCTTAGTCATTAGTTATTAGTTATTAGTTATTAGTTAGTGGTTAGTAGTTGGTAGTATTTTGTTGGTGGTTGGTGGTGAGCCAGCGCGCTCCAAAGGGGGTTTCCCCCATGAGTGACTAGCGAACCCGGAGGGTTGGTCGTTGTTTGAAATCACAAACAACAAACAACAAGCAACAAGCAACTAACAACTAATCAACTAACAACTAACTGACCTTGAACGTACCGACAGTTTCCTGTAATTTTTGGGAAATCTTCACAGTTTTTTGCAAAGATTCAGAAACTTGCAGGGAAGAGTCGCTTGTGCGTTTGGAAATGGTGGCGATCTGTTTCATCAATTCGCTCACAATTTGTGATATTTCCACACCAGAAGCTGTAGTAGTAGAAATTGATTGTACCAAAGCATCAATTTGTCGCGAAACTTCTAATATTTGACTGAGGCTGCCTTTGGCATCTTCAACAATGCGTGTACCTTCAACTACCTGGGTGGTTCCTACTTCCATTGCTTGCACTACTTCGCTGGTTTCGCGTTGGATATTCTCGACGATTTGCTCAATTTCTTTAGTCGCCGCCGCCGATCGCGCTGCTAGTTCGCCTACTTCTTCAGCAACAACGGCAAAACCTTGACCTTCTTCACCTGCACGCGCCGCCTCAATCCCAGCATTGATGGCTAACAAGTTAGTCTGCATGGAAATCTGGTTAATCAATGCCACAACTCGAGAAATCTGTTGGGTAGATTCTCCCAAGCGCTTCACTTTCTTAGCGGTTTCACCTACGGTTTCTCGCAGGTGTAAAATATTTTGTACTGTCATATCCATTGCTTGTCCGCTCTTGGTAGCAGTATCAGAAGCATTTTTGGCGATTTTAGCTGCTTGGTGGGCGCTGTCTGCTACTGCTTGGATAGACCCTGTCATCCGGTCAACTGCATCTAGGGTGCGGTTTATTTCAGCAGCTTGCGTCAGTGCTTCTTCTGCAAGGTTGCGGATTGAACCAGAGTTATCGCCGATCGCATCATTTACTTGGATAGCGGCAATTTTGACTTGCGTGACAATATCTCGCAAACTTTCAACGATGGAGTTGAAAAAGTCAGCAACGGTGCCGATTTCGCCGGCGGTAACTTCTGCACGTACTGTCAAGTCACCACTAGCTGCACCTTCTACGTTACTGAGCAATTCTAGCAGTTGCATTTGCAAGGCTTCTTTTTGCTGTCGTTCGTCGATGGAGGATTTTTCAGCTAGCGCCCTAGCTTGTTCCACTTCGTCTAGCAACTTGGCTTGTTCCATCGCGTAGCCGATTTGGGTGGCAAGCTGTTTAAATAAATCAATTTCTGGTTGTTGCCAAAGCCGGGGAGTCTGGCAATGATGGGCAATCAACAAACCTACTAATTGCTCTTCAATCACAATTGGTGCAATCAAATTAGCTTTGACTGCAAATTTTTCCAACATATTGATGTAGCAGTCGGCGTTGACCAGGTCTGCGTCTTGATAAATATTAGTAATCGCCCGTACTCGCCCATCTCTGTAAGTATTGACATGACGTTCCCGAAAACAAGGATCGTCGATATGTACTCCATGCATTTTGGGCAAACCAGCATTTACCGCTTCAGCGACGACGCAGCCATCCCAGGCATCAGAATTAAATTCGTAAATAATGACTCGGTCTGTTTTCAGTGCTTGTCGAAGTTCTCGAACTGCTGTCTTATAGATATCCTCAACTTTGAGGTTTCTCCTAATCCGCAAGGTAATATCTGCAAGTATTTTTGCCCGTTCCGTTTCCTGTTCTTGTTCTTTGAGCAGGGTTTCTAGCTGACCTGCCATGTGGTTAATATTGGCATTTAAAATCCCTAACTCGTCCTCTCCTTCTACAATCAGACGGGTATTGAATTCACCTTGTCCAAGTCTTTGTACTGTTGCTGTTGCTTTCAATATCGGTTCTGTAGAACGTTTGGCTATCCACGCGGCGATCGCCGCCACGATGATTGCTGTCAGTCCCGTACCAAGTGCGAAAGTCAATAACAATTCTTGTTGGGTTGCAAAAGCATTTTCTGTATTGGTTGCCAGCAGTACTTCCCATTTCAAATCTGGCAAACCTTTTAGTGGTTGGAGGCGTACGAAGCTTAATAACTGCGTGCGATTGCCATGAACTGGATCTAATCCGATTACAGTACTTTCTCTGAATGATGCTAGCTTTTTGTATACATCTGGATAATCTGTTTTAATGTTACTATTTAAGTGTTCCTCTTCCGCCGCCACGAACAAATTCCCAGAACTATCGAGCAAAAAATACTCCTCTACTGTTTTTGTATAAGTTTTTGCTAAATTATCTAGTGGTTGTACGGCCATCCGCGTTCTGACGACTGCAATGATGTTCCCTGTACTGCTATCTTTAACAGGTGCCGCAATAAAAATACTATTTTTCTTTGTAGTAGGTGATACTTCTGGTTGACTGATATGAGGGCGATCGCTTTTCTGTACCGCCTTGAAAAAATCGCGATCTTTGACGTTAGCAATGGCATCTGCTTGCGATTTTAAGATCAAATTACCGTTTAAATCATACAAAGCAATGCTGTCATAGATTTGATTGCCATCTACAGTTTTGGCATCTATAATCTTGTCCAGCATTGCTTGTTTTTCTTGAGGAGAAGTAGCTGCGCTAACGCTGGGATTTATCAGGATTGGCAGATTAGATATGAACTGAATATCTGAATACCGTTCAAACATGAAACGGTTGATTTGATCTGCCAAATCTTCAGCTTGAAATTGTTGAAGCTGGGAAGCTTTGTTTTGCAGGGAGTACTTCGTAAGTTGATAGGCAAGTGTACCAATCCCTAATACGGGCAGCGTCCCAATAGCGATCGCTAATATTGTTGCTTTCGTACCTAAACTGAGGCGTTTGAAAGCGTTATTAACACGATTGAGGCGAGAACGTTTAACAGTTTTGTCATCAACGGGCAGACTCGGTAGTCGTACTAAACTATCTGTAATTGTTTGAGAAGAAACCATTGATTCCCGTTTTTCAACATCGCTACTCTTAGCTGCATCCGTCTTATTAAACATAAAATCAATTCCCTGAATAGGTGAAGAATAACCCCAAAAAATTCGTTTTTATAGTAATACACCCTAGTTACCATGCAGAATAGAAGATTGGACAATAGCCTGTGCATCTAATACCAGTAATATTTCCTTTTGTTGTACAACGCATCCGCGCAAATAGGGAACCAAACTGGAGGCGACTTGCCCAACAGGAGAGCGAATTTCATCAGGCATAAATTTTGTTGTACCTTTTATCTCTTGCACAACTAAACCTAAAAGCACTGATTCCACGCGAATAATGATAATACTAAACTGCCGAAATCTGTTGTCCAAGGATTCTAAATTGAGCATCCTTGGTAAATCTACAACCCAAACTATATGACTCCGCCAATTCATTAATCCCAGTATGCAGACTGGCATGTTTGGCATTGAAGTCACAGACTCCACAGGTACAACAATTGCTTCCTGCGTATACCTCATTGATAAAACAGCAGGGGCTTGTTTATTCAACTGAAATCGAAGATAGCCATCTTCCAAGTTATTGTTAGTTGGTTTAGAGGCCAGTGTAAGTTTTGAATTATTCATTGATTCAAATCGCCACTGATTTAATCGCACGCAAAAGCTGTTCGCGGGTATAAGGCTTTGTTAAATAGGCATCTGCACCTTGTCTCATTGCCCACAATCTATCAATTTCCTGATTTTTGGAACTGCAAATCACAATAGGTACTTTCTGAGTCACCGGATTTTTTTTGAGAAAACGGCACAACTCAAACCCGCTCATTCCTGGCATGACAACATCAGTGACAATAACATCTGGCTGTTGTGAGGTGGCTTTCTCCATTGCTTCTTTTGCACCAGTTGCTTTAATGACGTTGTAGCCACTTTCTTTTAGATAGTGGCTCATTAGTTCTAATTCACTGGGAGAATCTTCCACAACTAAAATAGTCCCAAGCAAAGTTAAACTCACTCCTAAATCTCCTAAACAACTAATAGTGTTACTAAATCAGATTATCTTTTACATTCGGGCAATATGACATTAATCAAGGTGTTTAAACACCATTTTTAATAGATCCGACTGTGTAAATGGCTTAGTTAAATAGCCTGACGATCTCACCATTTTTGCCTTGGCTCTGTCTATAAATCCTGTTCTACCAGTCACCATGATTATAGGTGTATTCTTAAAAGCTGAGTGTCTACGCAACAAAGAACATAGCTCATAACCATCCAAGTTTGGCATTTCTACATCTAATAAAATTAAGTCAGGTTTGCTACGAAGAATTTGCATTAACGCTTTCACCGGATCGTTGATCATTACAACTGCAAAAGTGCTTTCATCTAAAAAATTTCGAATAGAATTTAAGACTGTGGGACTGTCATCAATGCAGGCAACTGTATATAAGCTTCTACTAGCTGGTTGCAAAGGAATTTGGCGATGCAGGCTACTGCTTGATGTATCAACGAAATTGCTTTCTGTTGATAATTGTTGTTCGGGTTTGATTTGAGATTGCACCATCCTCTGGGATGGCGTTTTTGGCAAAATTGGTGGATTTTCTTCAGTAATAACCGCTGAGTGCTGTTCTTGGCGATTTCGTAACTGCTTTTGACAATGTTCTACCAATAATCGCAAATCCAATCGACAAAACTTTGGCAGTTCATCTAAAGGAGTTTCACGATAAAATTCATAACTGCCTTGTTTTAAGGTCAAGAATGACTCCAGCACCTCTTTGGCTAATTCGTCTATTAAGATCGCTGCTTGCGGAGGAGTAATATAGTCTTGATTTACTAACCAGCAAATAGCTTGATAATCCGCGTGTGGCATTGATTGATTTTCATTCTTTGTTTCAAACATCAGCCGCATTTGCACGCGATTTGCACTTAATAAAGTCGGGATTTGTTGACTCAATCGTCGCAAGTGATTATCCAACCTTTCAAACAGTTTATCTGAATAGGAGGCGTAAGTAAGTTTTCCTTCTTCTAAATAAATTGACCAAGAAGCTGTGTCAGTAATTACTCGCAAACAACCTGTAGCACGTCTGCTAGTTAGTTGTGCTAACAGAGACAGGGGGTGTAGTTTCTGGAAAAACCTGTAGCTACCTATAGAACTTGTGCTCATTTTGCTTTTGCTTGTTGCTCAATTAGATAGGTCTAAGCTATATTTGTGCAGAAGGTCTACACAATAGAATTAAATAAACTTTAGTTTATTGTATCAAAAGATACTACTAGTGAAGATTCTATTTGTGGTTAAACCTAATGGTAATAGCTTTATTTTCGCTTTACAAATCTCCGTGAAATTATAAGTAGTAGTTATTTTACTTAACTTATACAGAGATTAACAAACATTCTCCGGTAAATGGTGAAAAAAATGTAAAGACTGAATTAAGCGACTCACCCTCAAGTAAACATTATGTAACTATAACCGCAATAATACTGCTTAAAATCACAAGATAAAACTTGCTTTAGTCAGTATTGGTACTTAAGTATAATACGCTTGATGAACCTCAAGTAAACTTTGGAGCAATTTAAGTAAATCTACTTAATATTTGGTAAACAACCTAAAATCAAAATCTTCAATCTCTGTAACACTATCATTTATATTTATTTTTGTTTGCACCAAGTTACTTGATTAACATTTACATTCGTACTTTTGTTTACATTACTTAAAGTAGTATTTACTACAATATGATTTTTGACAATATTATTTGGAGCACAGCTAATAACTGTCTGGACATACGCCATAGGTGTTTTTGGAGGGTAGCATTTGAACATATATCTTTTCATCAAAACAAAAAATTGTCACAACAAATGCTACGCTTCTCGAAGCGGCGTAAGCGCGTCTACGCGCTTACTTAGATATATCTTAAAGATAAAAACCGATATTTGATTGATATTAACTGTTTTAGCTTGTAAATGAAGTTCTACTTTGTCTGTCCAAATAATTATAGGCACATCCTTATTCATAACTGTTGCATTTATTTACACCCAAAGCCACATCAGCTAGTAATTCGTCTGCTAAGTCGAGAAGCTTTACTATTCGTTCATCACTAAGTTGATAGTAGACAAAACGCCCCTGCTGTTGACGAATAACCAAATCACAACAGCGCAAACATCCAAGATGGTTAGAAACATTAGACTGGGTAAGTCCTGTAGTCTCAACAATTTCGTTAACAGTTAAGGGACCAGAACGCAAGGCATTGAGAATAGACATACGCGAGCGATCGGAAAACCCGCGAAATAGTTTAACCTTCAGATCGAGTGCTTGGGTGTTGATGATTGTAGTTTTAGCGATCATTAAAAAAGTCTCGAAAAGCATTATTATTTTTACATATCAGTATTTACTGATATGATATTCTTGTCGAGCAAAGACAGCGATCGCCATCCCCGCTGCTTAACTAATCATTTCATAATCAAAAGGAGAAGGTAAAGCTATGGCAGCAACCGTAAACCAAATAAAGTGTGCGTGTGGTACTTGCCTGTGCGTTGTTTCCATTGAGGATGCCATCATGAAGGATGGTAAACCTTACTGTTGTGAAGCTTGTGCTAATAGCCATCAAAGCGGTGAAGTCTGCACTCAATGCCAATCTGTTTGTGGCTGTGCATCTTGAGGAAAGCAGACTTTGCTCTTTGCATTGTGCCCTTTTAGCTTAACTCCGTCAGAAGTCTTGCTAAACCAAGCTTCTTGTACGCTGTCAGGCGTTCCCGTAAAGCAAATTTATCATGCCTGTTTCATCAGTTTATATTCGACTGTGAGTGCAGCTAGTAGGTTTTCTTGCCATTACCAATTACCAATTACCAATTACCGACACGGGCGGATAATATAAGTGTTCAAGCGGACATGATATTAAACATCCCCACAGCAACGTCAGCCGTAGTTAGGCAACTTGGGGGGACAAGTAAAGAACCGTCAATTTCTAATCAGCGCAACTTGAAGAGTGCAAAATTATTGGACATACTCAACTTTAATTTGTTAGACGCTGCATTTACTCTTGCGGCATAACCTATAGTTACGAACATGTCCAAACGCCAAAGCTGTTGCTCCTAAGACCGTAGCAATACGCTCACCCTCTTCACTCAGGACGTGGTGTCCAGCAATTGCGGTTACGAGAAGAAGCGCCAACCCCAAGACACCAGACGTGAGCACAACTCGATCCTTATGGCGACGACAACCCTGTGTCAAAGCCAACACACTGATGGGAAAGACGAACCACAGCAGAAAACGGTGAAAGCTTTCGCCACCAAGAGAAGTACTTGCCAGTGCGGGAAGCATGACTATGACAACTGGTAAGAACAGACAATGGATTGCACACGCGGTGGAAAGTGCGATCGCAGTCTTGTCCATCAATCTCTGCATTCTTCCGCTATGCACTGGTAGTACTCCTTGTATTGATTGTGTTCTATGGGTTCAAATGTTTTAAAACTAGGGCCAGCTTGGCTTTGACTATCAACGATAGCTGTGATGCCCTCTAACAAATTTGGTAAATGTGACTCAACTGTTTAAGGATAGTGCGATGATTTCAACCCAAATCTTTTTCGGCTTTTGACTGACCTCCAAAACCCAGTTCCAACACTGTTCGTGCCATAAATCGACGACGGGCAACTCCTTTCAACCTTTGGGTTGTTTCCCCGAGTAGATTCCTGAGTGAGTCTGTCAATTCCATTTCTGTATTTACGATGTACCGTAAGGAGGATATCTCCCTTACCTTACCATTTTCTTGAGATTATTTTTTTCTTAAATAAATTAAGATTTATTATTCACGCCTTAGCTGTGTCACATATCCCCGCGCAGTTCTATCTTGACGACGAGGGCTTTTTACTTCGCATTCATGAGGAACATCTGATCAAAGAGCGTCACCACCGCCACGCGCCGTCCCCTCTCTTCCGTTATCACTTTACCTAGGCACTTCCCGCGAGAATTGTTAAAAATGCGGATGAAAGGACTTGAACCTTCACGCCTTGCGGCACTAGAACCTAAATCTAGCGCGTCTGCCAATTCCGCCACATCCGCATCAGTTTACTATCATATCATAACAAACAGTATGTGACAATAAAATTTTGTTATTAGTCATTAGTTATTAGTCATTAGTCATTAGTCATTAGTCATTAGTCATTAGTCATTAGTCATTTGTCATTGGTCATTTGCCAAGGATTAAAGTCTTGGACTATTGACTATGAACTATTAGCTAAGGACTAATAACCAATGACCAATGACCATTGACTAAATCACAGCAACACGAGGCAAACGATGCTTAAATCCGCAGAGAATTTCCCAAGAAATGGTGTTTAGTTGATTTGCCCAATCGTCCGCGGAGATTTGTTGTTTTCCTTGTTTTCCAAGTAGGGTGACTACTTCCCCTTCTTGTATGTCTGGTATGCTACTGACATCCAGCATGAGTTGATCCATTGTAATTGCACCTAGCTGCGATATTCGTTGACCGCGAATTAATACCTGCATTTTGTTAGAAAGATTGCGCGGCACACCATCAGCATAACCAATTCCGACAACAGCAATACGCATTTCGCGTGGGGCAACAAATTGATAACTGTAGCTAACACCAGTTCCAGCAGCAATGGTTTTGACTTGCGTGACTCTTGCTCTAACTTGTAAAACAGGTTTAAGGTCTATGCCCGATCGCAAATGCTCGGCTGGGTAAAGTCCATAGATAGCTAAACCCACCCGCACCATATCGTAGTGTAATGCTTTGTCAGCGAGGGTGCCGGCTGAATTGGCTAAGTGCAGGCAGGGTGGTTTTATTCCTAATGCTTTAATTTGGGCGATCGCTTCTTCAAAACGTCGGTGCTGTAGTTGCATGACACTCGGATCGGGACTGTCTGCGGTCGCTAGGTGAGAATAAATACTGGCTATCTCTAGATGCGGTAAACGCTGCACTAGCTGGACAAACTCTGCTGCTTGCTGCCAATCTGTTCCTAGACGAGACATACCCGTATCTAATTTGACGTGTACAAGTACGGGAGAATTGGAGTTAATAGCTTCTAGAGTGTCAGAAAATACTAAGGCTTGCTTAGGACTGCATAGTGTGGGTTGAAGTTGCCATTGAGCGATCGCGTGAATTTGTTCTGGAGTGTGAGTCGCGCCTAAAACTAAAATCGGAGCTTTGATACCAGCTTCTCGCAATTGAATTCCCTCGGGAACTGTAGCAACACCTAGCCAGTCTGCTCCTGATTGTAGTGCTGTTTGAGCAACTGTGACTGCTCCGTGCCCGTAGGCGTCAGCTTTCACTACTGCCATAAGCTGGGTATGCCGTGATAGAAAGCGGCGTAATTGTTGGACATTATGCGACAACGCTGCCAAATCAATTTCTACCCAAGCACGCTGCGAAAACCAAGCATATGTGTCGCACTGCTGAACAGGAACACTCCCGGTTTGCTCATGACTTAACATGTTGACTCACTCCCATCACACCAATTTTAGGCTTCCAGCTTAATTTATTAATTCATGCTGGCAAAAGTAACTCTGGATTAATCAGGAAGTTTACCCTTCATCGTGGAATTCGCACAAGAGCTTATGGTCGGTATTAAGCTAATAGCAAAGATAGCAGTCAAGCATGGTTATAATTCGCCCCTACTGTCCAGAGGATTTAGAAAAAGTCATTCAGTTGTGGTGGCGTACCTGGCATGAAACATTTACCGAACTCACGCATCCGCAATCGTATGGAGTCTGGATGGTTCGCTTCCGTGATGAACTTGCAGTACGAGGGCTAATTTGGGTAGCAGAACTAGAAAATCAAATTGTAGGTTTCGTTGTAGTTATGCCAGAGGAAAGATACTTAGACCAGATTTTTGTTGATACTAGATATCACAATCGAGGTATCGGCTCAATGTTGCTGAAAAAAGCAAAAGAAGCTTGTCCACAGGGGTTGACTCTACAGACATTACAGCGAAATACACAAGTTAGTGCGTTTTACGAACGGCATGGTTTCCAACCAGGTAAGCTAGGTGTGAACAAAATCAACGGCCAGCTAAATATAGAGTACTGTTGGTTGCCTCTGCTAGATGAATCAAGAGGAAATATTACTTACTGATTAACACGGCGATCGCTTCAGCCAAACTATATATCTGTCTTTCCTTCTAAAATAAGTAATGGCTAGAAATTGCAAATCATTATTTTATAACTCAGTTTTAGGCTCGAACCTGAAGTATAATTTATTTTCATAGCCAAAGCAGATTGCATTTGTGTTAATATATGTAAAATAAAAAGCCTGAGCGATTATCAATGGGGAAGGTTTTAGTCTTAAACGCCTCTTACGAACCGCTCAATATTACGAGCTGGCGTCGCGCTGCTGTTTTGTTAATCAAGGGCAAAGCAGAGCGCGTAGAACACAACGGTAAGTTTCTTTACTCCGGTTTTCCGCTTCCAACCGTAATCCGGTTGCGCCATTATGTGCGGGTTCCCTACAAAGAAATCCCTCTGACGCGCCGAAATATATTGCACCGGGACAGTCACACTTGTCAATACTGCGGTTACACGGGAGATGAGTTAACTCTAGATCACGTAATACCGCGATCGCGTGGCGGAGGAGATTCCTGGGAGAACATTGTTACAGCCTGCGTCCGCTGCAATGTCAACAAGGGTAGCCGTACACCCCACGAAGCACACATGATGTTACGTCACCCACCTCGCAGACCCTACAGCAGCCTCTACTTCGAGGTCAGCAAGCATCTAAGAGGTGGAACTCACCAAGAGTGGCAAAAGTATGTTATAGGACTTTGACAATTCCCCAGTTAATACTTACAGGTAAATGTCACCTATCAACTAGTCTTGCAACCCACTTAGTGTAGTTAGGTTAGCCAACGGCGAGTTGAGAATTTTGCCTCCACAAATAAATCGTAGGAGGCTACAAAAGCTCTTGCGAACTTTTAACCAACCTCGCCATAGTAACACATATTAACGCTTTGTAAAGTAGAAATTTTCTTAATTCCTCAAAATTGCAGATGCGGTAGCAAAAGATATTCCTTTGAAATTAGTTGATAAAAGCATACTTGACAAAAAAATAAACCTACATATATATATCCACGCTTCTATATTTTTGCGAAGATCGAAGATGTGTGGCTAAACCAGTGACTCGCTGGTTGTAGTTTTCCTTATCAAACAAATCTAGCCCCACATGGACAAAACATTATCCTATGCAATTTCATTCTTCCCTTACTCAGTTTGAGAGATTACCATTGACCGCGGATCAGGCTTCCGAATCGGCTCCAGATGAGTCAGAAATAGACAAAGAACCTTTGGAATTTCCACTCACCAAGCAGTCTGCTGGAACATTGATAGCACCAGAAGGAGGCAATGCCGTTGGTCAGCGCAGCAATTCTTCAGCACTGCAAAAATCAGAAGAACTGCGCCAGACAATGCTTGCCCATAGTCATGAGCGTCATCTGGTGATTCTGCAAGATTTTCCTGACCCAGATGCTCTTTCCTCTGCTTGGGCTTACCAGTTAATTGCTCAGCAATACGATATCAAATGTGAGATTGTTTATGCTGGTGCGCTCAGTCACCAAGAAAATATTGCCTTGGTGAAACTGACTGGCTTACCTGCTCAACGTTGGACGCTACAAAATCTGAAAAGCAAGGATTTGTCCTCCTATCAAGGTTTTGTATTAATTGATAACCAAGGCACTACTTCCCAGCTTGTGCCAGTGGTGCAGCAAGCGGGAATGACACTTGTGGCAGTTATTGACCATCACACTTTACAGGGAGACCTGAAATCAGAGTTTGTTGATATTCGTCCTGCTGTCCGAGCGACAGCAACGATTTTTACTCAGTACTTGCAGGCAGGATTATTGCCTTTAGATAGTACCATCAATCAACACGTCAAATGTGCTACTGCCTTGATGCACGGTTTGCGATCTGATACAAATCTGCTTATGCAAGCCAAAGAAGAAGATTTTTTGGCAGCAGCCTATCTAAGCCGATTTTACGATGCCCAACTGCTCAACGCCGTACTGCAAGCGAACCGTTCCAAAAGGGTGATGGATGTAATAGAGCGATCGCTCAAAAACCGCATCGTTCAAAATAACTTTTCCATTGCCGGTGTCGGCTACTTGCGCTACGACGACAGAGACGCCATCCCTCAAGCAGCAGATTTTCTCGTTACAGAAGAAAACGTCCACACTGCCGTGGTTTATGGGATTGTTCACGATGAAGATGATGAACTAGAAGTAGTCATTGGCTCTTTAAGAACAACCAAACTTACCCTTGACCCTGATGAATTCATCAAAGAAGCCTTTGGGCAAGATAGCAGCGGACGCTTTTTTGGTGGTGGACGTATAAGCGCCGGTGGCTTTGAAATTCCGATGGGTTTCTTATCAGGCAGTAACGAAAATTCTACTTATGCGAAAATGAAATGGGATGTCTTCGATGCTCAAATCAAGCAGAAGTTGCTGAGATTGGTAAATCCCAGAGACAACCCAATTCAAACCGAGTAAATGTTGGTAGTGGGTGGTTGGTAGTTGTTTGGAATAAACAACAAACAACAAACAACAAACAACAAACAACCAAAACAAAATGTGGAACTTTATTTAATTCGTCATGGCATCGCCCAAGAAGCAACAGGTGACATCAAAGACGAGGAAAGACGCCTAACAAAAGAGGGACAGCAAAAAACAGAAAAAGTTGCCCAACGTTTGAAAAAGTTGGGTTTGCAATTTGATTTGATTGCCACTAGTCCCTTAGTAAGAGCCAAACAAACAGCAGATATCCTCATAGCAGCTAAGCTGAGTTCCCAGATAGAGGAGTGTATCCACCTGTCTCCGGATGGTCAGATTTACAATTGGGTTGTAGACTGGTTAGAGCCAAGGAATTTTGCACCTGATACCCAACTAGCCTTGGTAGGACATGAGCCTTGTTTAAGCCGTTGGGCAGAAATTCTGGTTTGGGGAGAAGCCAAGGAACGTTTGGTGCTAAAAAAAGCGGGTATGATCGGGGTAAAGGTACCAGAAACAGGCTCTCCTTTGGGTCGTGGTCAGATGTTTTGGTTGACACCACCCAAGTACTTGCTTTAACAGTTTTTCCACAGTTCCGTAAAGAATTTGTGCGATAACGGATACTGTTATGGCGACAAAAATTTCTGGTAAGTTAGCCTGGATAAATCTTTAAAAATCAGATGGTGTTGCCATGATGGTGTGCGAATACAAGCCTGGTTTGGAAGGCATTCCTGCCGCTCAATCCAGTATTAGCTGTGTTGACGGACAAAAAGGAATATTAGAATATCGTGGCATCCGGATTGAAGAATTAGCAGAAAAAAGTACATTTCTGGAAACTGCTTATCTTTTGATCTGGGGTGAATTACCCACTGCGGAAGAATTGGCGGCATTTGAGCATGAAGTTCGCCATCACAGGCGAATCAAATACCGCATTCGTGACATGATGAAATCCTTTCCAGAAAGCGGCCACCCAATGGATGCCCTACAAGCCTCTGCTGCTGCTTTGGGCTTGTTTTATTCCCGCCGCGATCTGGATAATCCCGTCTACATTCGGGATGCAGTGGTTCGTTTGTTAGCAACCATTCCGACAATGGTAGCGGCATTTCAGTTGATGCGAAAAGGTAACGACCCGGTACGCCCTAATGATGACTTGGACTATGCCGCTAACTTTTTGTACATGCTCCACGAGAAAGAACCCGATCCACTGGCAGCGCGCATTTTTGATGTCTGCTTGATATTACATGCAGAACATACAATGAATGCTTCTACCTTCAGTGCGAGGGTGACGGCTTCTACCCTAACAGATCCTTACGCGGTGGTGGCGAGTGCAGTTGGAACCTTGGGAGGACCACTGCATGGGGGAGCTAACGAAGAAGTAATTCAAATGTTAGAAGAAATTGGCTCTGTTGAGAATGTGCGTCCTTATATAGAAGATAGGCTGCAACGCAAAGCCAAAATCATGGGCTTTGGGCATCGTGTCTATAAAATCAAAGATCCACGCGCAACAATTCTGCAAAACTTGGCGGAACAGCTGTTTGCAAAATTCGGCAACGACAAGTTTTATGACATAGCCGTTGAGTTGGAACGGGTGGTAGAGGAAAAATTGGGTAGCAAAGGAATTTATCCCAATGTTGACTATTATTCCGGTTTGGTGTATAGAAAGCTGGGGATTCCCACAGACTTATTCACACCAATATTTGCGATCGCCCGTGTTGCTGGTTGGCTAGCACACTGGAAAGAACAATTAGAAGAAAACCGGATTTTCCGTCCTACCCAGGTTTACAACGGTCAGCACGACGTTCCTTACGTCCCCATAGAGAAACGTTAGGGACTGGGGATTGGGGATTAGGGACTAGGGACTGGGTATTAGGAAATAAGAAGAATCTTCTCCCAATACCCAGTACCCAATACCCAATACCCAATCCCCAATGCCCAAAATTCCAAATTCGTACCATAAGTAGAAACTCTCATTGGCCCGCTCGGGGTAAAACCCATCCAACGATATACTAGGCATGGAGATTGCAAACAATCTTAAATTTTGTCTGGTTTCAGTAAAGATAATTGGTGGGTAAATTTACAGTTATTAACAAGTGTAGATAGTTGTAAACGACCATGAATTGGTGACTTGAAGAGCAACAAACATGAATTCAGGAATTGATCTGCAAGGAACTTTTATTCAATCCCTCATAGATTTGGGACTGAGCGCGGAAGTAGCCAAAACAATTTGGATGCCACTGCCGATGATCCTAATGATTATTGGCGCTACGGTAGGGGTATTGACCTGTGTTTGGCTAGAAAGGAAAATTTCGGCAGCGGCACAGCAGCGGATTGGTCCTGAATACATCGGTCCTTTAGGTTTGCTGGCTCCTGTAGCCGATGGCCTGAAGCTTGTTTTTAAAGAAGATGTAGTGCCAGCCAAATCCGACCCTCTGCTATTTACCCTCGGCCCAATCATCGTTGTATTGCCGGTGTTTCTGTCTTATTTAATCGTGCCCTTTGGACAGAATATAGTCATTACCGATGTTGGTATGGGGGTATTCTTGTGGATTGCCTTGTCCAGCGTTCAGCCAATTGGTTTGTTAATGGCTGGTTATGCATCCAATAACAAATACTCCCTTTTGGGTGGGTTGCGGGCTGCGGCACAATCGATTAGCTATGAAATTCCTTTAGCGCTGGCAGTATTGGCGATCGCCATGATGTCCAATAGCCTCAGCACCGTTGACATTGTTAACCAGCAATCTGGTTACGGTATTTTAGGGTGGAATATCTGGCGGCAACCAATTGGCTTCATCATCTTTTGGATCGCGGCCTTAGCTGAATGCGAACGACTGCCCTTTGACTTACCAGAAGCAGAAGAAGAACTGGTAGCAGGTTATCAGACTGAATACTCTGGTATGAAATTCGCTCTGTTTTACCTGAGTTCCTATGTCAACCTCGTACTTTCAGCGCTACTGGTATCAGTTCTATACTTGGGCGGTTGGGATTTTCCCATTCCTATTAGCACATTAGCCAGTTGGTTTGGAGTTAGTGAAGCCAATCCGGTTTTGCAAATAATTGCCGCCTCTTTGGGCATTACCATGACCGTACTCAAAGCCTACTTGCTAGTCTTTCTGGCAATCCTGTTGCGTTGGACTGTACCCCGGGTTCGCATCGACCAATTACTAGATTTGGGATGGAAGTTCTTGCTACCAGTAGGCTTAGTAAATTTACTGTTAACCGCAGCTCTGAAACTAGCCTTTCCCGTCGCCTTCGGAGGATAGTCATTAGTCATCAGTCATTAGTGAGCCAGCGCGGTCTTGGGGGTCTCCCCCATGAGCGACTGGCGAACCCGCAAGGGTCATTAGCAATTGAACAAATGACTAATGACCAATGACAAATGACAAGTAACAAATGACTAGAGAGAGGTAGAACACTAACAATGCTAAAATTCCTCAAACAAGTTGGTGATTACGCCAAAGAAGCGGTACAAGCCGGTCGTTATATCGGTCAAGGACTGTCTGTCACCTTTGACCACATGCGGCGGCGTCCAATTACCGTCCAGTACCCTTACGAAAAACTGATTCCCAGCGAACGCTTTCGCGGTAGGATTCACTTTGAGTTTGATAAGTGTATTTCCTGCGAGGTCTGTGTGCGGGTTTGTCCGATTAACTTGCCTGTGGTGGATTGGGAATTTGACAAAACCAGCAAAAAGAAAAAGCTCAAACACTACAGCATCGATTTTGGTGTTTGTATCTTCTGCGGCAACTGTGTAGAATATTGCCCGACTAATTGTCTGTCCATGACAGAAGAGTACGAGCTTTCCACCTACGATCGCCACGAATTGAACTATGATAACGTGGCAATGGGTCGTCTCCCGTACAAGGTAACGGATGACCCAATGGTAACACCATTGCGCGAACTGGTTTACCTACCCAAAGGCGTTATGGATCCCCACGACCTGCCAGCCGATGCACCTCGTGCCGGTGGCCATCCTGAAGAACTCGTGCAGCAGGAAAAGTAAATTGAATTGTCATTTGTCCTTAGTCCTTTGTGAATAACTAAGGACAAATGACAAATGACTAATGACTAATGACAAAGGAGAGAAAGTGAATCTAGCTGAAGGAGTACAGGTTGTTTCATTTGGCATATTGGCTGCGATGATGATTGGGGCAGCGCTTGGTGTGGTGCTGTTCTCCAACGTCGTCTATTCCGCCTTTATGCTAGGCGGTGTTTTTGTCAGCATAGCTGGGTTGTATCTCCTGCTGAATGCTGACTTTGTAGCAGCAGCACAATTGCTAATTTATGTTGGCGCTGTGAACGTGCTGATTTTGTTTGCCATTATGTTGGTGAACAAGCGGCAGAATTTTGTCCCCTTTCCCACCGCTTGGGTGCGTAAGGTCTTAACGGCTGTGGTCAGTTTGGGATTGTTTGCGCTGTTGAGTACGATGGTATTGGCGACGCCTTGGTCGCATTCTACTGCGACCCCTGTAGGCGAACCCATAGTTGTGATTGGTCAGCATTTCTTTAGTGACTTTTTACTGCCTTTTGAAGTTGCTTCCGTTTTATTATTGATGGCAATGGTAGGCGCAATCATTTTGGCACGTCGCGAATATCTGCCAGAACAAATTGTCCCATCTGAATTGCCGCAAACAGTTTTGACATTGCCAGAACGCCCCAGAGAACTGGTATCGGCAGGAAGCGAAGAGGAATTATGAATTATGAATTATGAATTATAAAAACCTTTAATAATTTATAATTCATAATTTTTGGGAATTGTTCATTAAGGAAGACCAAGATTCATGGAACTCCAGTACTTTTTGTTGTTAGCAGCAGCTTTATTTTGCATTGGTATTTATGGTTTGATAACCAGCCGCAACGCTGTACGAGTGTTAATGTCAATTGAATTGCTGCTGAATGCTGTTAATTTGAATTTAATGGCTTTTTCTAACTTCCTAGACTCAACAGCAATTAAGGGTCAGGTTTTCACTGTGTTTGTCATTACTGTAGCGGCAGCAGAAGCAGCAGTAGGTTTGGCGATCGTGCTGGCAATCTACCGCAACCGTGATACTGTCGATATGGAGCAGTTTAATCTCCTGAAATGGTAATCCTGTGGACCTTAAGAAGGTAATAATTGCCTATAAGGCAAGAGATGCCCAAAGCAAACGCTGGGCAGAAATTTGTGCAAAGCAACTAGAAAATCGCCAATGCCAGGTATTGATGGGCCCGAGTGGACCAAAAGACAATCCTTATCCGGTGTTTTTGGCTTCGGCGGTGCAACCAATTGACCTGGCTTTGGTGCTTGGTGGTGATGGCACTGTTTTAACTGGTGCAAGACATTTAGCCCCAGCTGGCATCCCCATTCTGGGAGTGAATGTGGGAGGACATCTGGGGTTTTTAACTGAGTCGGTAGAGGAGTTTCAGGATACTGAGAAAGTTTGGGATCGGCTGTTGGAGGATCGCTACGCCATCCAACGGCGGATGATGGTGCAAGCAGCTGTGTATGAGGGCCATGACACGAATTTGGAACCCGTAAGCGAACGTTACCTCGCTTTAAATGAAATGTGTGTCAAACCTGCCTCTGCCGATCGCATGATTACCTCTATTCTGGAAATGGAAATTGATGGTGAGGTAGTCGACCAATATGTGGGAGATGGGTTAATAGTTGCCACACCTACTGGTTCTACTGGTTACACAGTTTCTGCTGGTGGCCCAATTGTACATGATGGTATGGAAGCCCTTACTGTTAGCCCCATTTGTCCGATGAGTCTTTCTAATCGCCCCTTCGTTTTACCCCCCGGTTCTGTTGTAAGTATTTGGCCTTTGGGTGATTACGATTTGAGTACAAAACTGTGGATGGATGGGGTATTAGCTACTTCGATTTGGCCTGGACATCGCGTTGACGTGCGAATGGCTGAGTGCAGGGCTAAGTTTATTATTTTGCGGGAAAACAATTCCTATTATCAGACGCTGCGGGAGAAGTTACTGTGGGCAGGGACTAGAGTTCGCTATAGCAGTAGTAATCACTCGAATTAATGAGAACCCCCTATAAGTGCGCGCTGACTCACCGCCACGGGCGTCTACGCCAGTCCCCCCTAAAAGCAGAAGTCTTCTGGGGGCTGGTCTCACCGCGCTGTGCGCGTCTACGCTAAACTGCGTTTCGCACCCTGCGGGAAGACGCAGAAGCGTCTACAGGATGACAGGGAACTTTTTAAGAGCATACTAAATAATTAATTTTTTTTATAATTTTCAACTAGTCTATAAACTTATTTAAAGTCTTATGTTTTTATGCCTTTAGATATAGTGTGTAAAATTCCAAATAGGCTAACAATGGTAAAGTTTTTACTACCCAATATTACTACAAATAAGTAAACAGGTTCAATCAACAGCAATGTTAAAAAAATTCAGATACTCTTTGGCAGATAAAGTTGTTAATAAAGTTTTGTCATCTTCTACTATCAATAGAATCATAAATGTCTTTGCTGCTCAAAATATACATTTACAACTACAAAAAAATGCTCTGGAATCTACTGCAAAGTATGTTGAAGAAAACATGATAGGTGCGGTCAGTGTTTCAGATCTTTTTGCCTTGCTCAAGTTTGCACTTTCACAAGCAAAGCCAGATGGTATGTTTCTAGAGTTTGGAGTAGCAGGGGGAAATACCATCAATTTTATAGCTAAAAACGTTCAAAAGACTGTACATGGATTTGACTCTTTTGAAGGTTTACCTGAGTTTTGGATAGATAATATTGGTGGACGATATGAAAAAGGTACTTTTAATATGAATGGCAAGCTGCCTTCTGTTCGTGAAAATGTACAACTCCATGTTGGATGGTTCGATAAAACTTTACCTGAATTCGTAGCTTCTCAAAACGAATACATATCATTTATGCATGTGGATTGCGACTTGTATTCCTCCACAAAATCTATATTCGATATATTAGGTGAACGCGTCAAGCCTGGTACAATAATCGTATTTAATGAGTACTTCAATTATCCTGGTTGGCAGCAGCATGAATTTAAAGCCTTCCAACAATTTGTAGCCGATAAAAATATAAAATACGATTACATTGCCTACAATAAACTTGGTTGGGAAGTTGCAGTAAAGATTCTTTAGTCACTGCTATATTTTATAATTCTATATTTTATAATTAATGCTGGTTATTACTAAACATCCAGGCAAACTGCATCAACCTCAATCTCAATCAACATTGCCGGATCAATCAGAGATTTCACTTCCACCATCGTAGTAGCAGGTGGGTTCTCACCAAAAAACTCTTGATGCGCTTTTCCAAATTCAGCCCAACGGCTAATATCGGTGACAAACATGCGAGTTCGCACCACAGAGTTGATGTTTGTACCTAAGTCTTGCAATGCTTTCTGAATAATTTCTAAACAGCGTTTTGCTTGCCCGTAAGCATCCTCGGGTGCAAATACTCCACCCCCTTCGGCAATTGGTGCTGTACCAGAAATATAAATGTGGTTGCCAACTCTAACACCTCGACAGTAACCTACCTTGGACTCCCAAGACGCACCAGAAAATGCCCGCTTCATTTGCATTGTCAATTCAGTTTAACGCCTACTGAGGGAATTTTAGCTGTAATAGGTTTGCTAAATCCAGATTTAAAGTTTGGTGTTGAAAGCAAGATAAATTTTGGCTTGCTAATTTCTTTTCAGGCTAGATAATGATGAAGTGATCGCCGCCAATGTATTCAAGCAAATTACTTTCAAAGTACATTCAAAGTGCAAGTGGCGATACAAAACTGTACTTTATCTAGTTAGTTTACATCACTAGCTTATTTTAGACAACTTCTGGAAAAACATTCTTATGCGGCGTCTTGTAATCGCTCCCAGGGGGTTGCAGTTTTTAATTGTCGTAGTTTTGGTAATTGGTATATTTTTTCGCTTTGTGAACATTGACGGCAAAGTTTATTCGCACGATGAAATTTATACCTCTTTACGAATTTCTGGTTGCACAACTACTCAAGTTAAGCAACAAATTTTTAATGGTCGAGTCATTTCTAAGCAAGCTTTTGCTAAGTTTCAGGGTCTTAATTCTGAACAAGGCTGTGGTGATACAATTAGGTCTTTAGCAATAGAAGACCCACGGCATCCCCCATTTTATTACTTAATCGCACGATTTTGGATGCAAGTTTTTGGCAGTTCAGTAACAGCCATCAGAAGTTTGTCTGCCTTGATTAGCTTGCTGGTATTTCTCTGTGCCTATTGGTTGTGCAAAGAATTATTTAATGTGCCTTTATCGCTACCTGGTATAGCGATCGCACTTATGGCCATATCTCCCATTCAGTTGATCTATGCCCAGGAAGCACAGGAATATATTCTCTGGGAAGTCACCATATTACTATCTAGTGCTGCTCTACTACGAGCCTTACGATTGGAATCAATACGACAGCCAGAGGAATTGCGTGTTTATAATTGGATAATTTATACAGTTACTTTAACTCTTAGCCTTTATACATTTTTATTAAGTGGGTTTGTGGCAATTGCTCATGGAATTTATGTACTTGCCACAGCAAAATTTCGCTGGAATAAGACAGTAAAGGCTTATCTGCTGGCATCGTTGGCAGGATTTTTAGCCTTTATGCCTTGGATGTTAATAGCGATCGCTAACCAATTTCAATTCAAATCTTCTTCATCTTCGACAACTAACTCTTCACCATCAGGAAATTTAATTACATTTTTGCTGATGCAACTCAGCCGTATTTTTTTTGATTTAAATCTTAGCTGGGAAAACCCTTTAAGCTTGTTCATGACGCTAATTATTTTCATACTAGTTATATATGCAATTTATTTTATTTGGCGGACAACTCATCAAAAAGTTTGGTTATTTATTATCACCTTAATTTTAGTCCCAGCGCTACCTTTGATAATTCCAGATTTAATTGTTGGCGAAATGCGGTCATTTGCCCAACTAGATTTAGTATCTGTTTATTTAGGTATTCAAATAGCTGTTGCTTATCTCTTAGCAACTCAGCTATATAATGGCAGATTATCACGTCGGCAAATCTGGCAAATGATATTGTCGCTGGTGATTATTGCTGGGATAATTTCTTGTGCTGTATATTCTCAAGCTGAAACGTGGTGGAGCAAGCTTTTCAGCCAAGGTAATCCACAAATTAGTAGCATCATCAATCAGGCTGATCGACCACTTTTGATTAGTAATGATTTAGGCAATAATTACGCTAATGTATTTTCTATTAGCTATCTTGTAGAACCAAAAGTCAGGTTTTTATTAGTTCAGGGTAAAAATATTCCCCAAATCCCTAAAGATTTCACTGACATATTTTTACTCACTCCTTCAGATACTTTGCGAAAAGGAATAGCAAAAAAGTATAAGCTAAAAACTAAAATTGTTTACAAAGATGAACATACTTCGCTGTGGAAAATATTCAAATGAGAATTTCAGCAATTTCTAAGCTGAAATTAATTTGTTTTATGAAACTAGGTATTAGATTGGAGTCATCAATAGTTTTGAGGCTACCAGATTATGAAATTTAAATTTTTAGCAGTTATAAGTATTGTTACCCTATTAACCATAGCTTGTGCAAGAGATGTAAACTCCAAACAGCCAGTTAGCGAGACTCAACCTGCAACACCTGTAGCTCAGAGTAGTACCGCCAATGTTTCCCAAACTGGAAGCTTTGTAAGAGCAGAACAACCAACTCAGGGAAATGTGAAAGTTCTAACAGAGAATGGTAAGCGTTATCTAGAGTTTGATGGAAGTTTTAAAACTAATCAAGGCCCTGACTTATTTGTAATTCTGTACCGAAATGGGACAGTACCTGTATCTGGCATTAAAGAAAAAGATTATGTGAGCATTGCTCGTTTACAAAAGACAAGTGGTACTCAACGCTATGCTGTTCCTGACAATGTGAAGTTGACAGATTATCAATCTGTAGCGATTTGGTGTCGTAAGTTCAATGCTACTTTTGGCTATGCGTCTTTAGGTAATTAGATGTGGAGGAAGATTGACACTTTTTCATTAAGGTTACGCCTAATAATTGGTATTGCTGCACTTTCTGCTTTGGGTAATGGTGGCATTGCTATGTGGACAAGCTGGAAAATGCAGCAACTTTTGATTGATAGTCATAAGCAAAATATAGAACACATTGCTGCACGTTTTCCGCGTGATGTGGAACTATATAGTGAAATGATGTCACCAGTAACTGGGTTGCAAAAAGCAATTAATAATTTGACGACTACCAATATATTTTTATGGGTTAAAAATCCTGAGCAAAAGATTATAGCAAAATCTGTTACTTCGGACAGTTTATCTAATGTGAGGTTAGCTGAGTTAATGTCCCTAGCCGAAATGCCAATTAAACCGCAAGTTCATCAAATTAGCCAACGCTACTTTGTGTTGTGTGGTGATTCGTTGCAAGTGCAGGGAAAGATGCTAGGGAAGCTGTTTGTAGTGCAGGATATTACCCGCGAACAAACAATGTTTTTGACAATGGTGCGGAGTGTAGGAATTGCCAGCTTTTTAGTAATTGTAGTGATTTCAGGAGCGATCGCACTTTACATTTACCGTTCCCTGCAACCTCTGCGCCAACTTAATCAAATGACAGCTGTCATTTCCGCTGCGGATTTACCAGAAGCACAGCTTTCTGTAGATAACGCACCCAGCGAAGTTAAAGAATTAGCTCAAACCTTCAACATGTTGTTATCTCGCCTCTCCCAATCTTGGGAACAAGAGCGACAATTTGTGAGTAATGTTTCCCACGAGTTACGCACACCGTTAACAATAGTACACGGTTACTTACAAAGCGTTTTGCGACGGCCGCATAACTTAACAGAAACTCAAATAGAAGCGTTAGAAACTGCGGCATCGGAAGCAGAACACACGATTCGTCTGTTAGAAGATTTACTGGATTTAGCACGAGCAGATAGTGGTTATTTGCATTTTCACATAGAGTCTTATATACTAAACGATTTGGTGGCAGAAGTGGTAGCAATGGCAGAACAATATAGTGAAAGAGCGATAAAAATAGAAGCCGATATTGACTCAATTCAAGTGAAAGCAGACCACAATCGCCTCAAACAAGTTTTGCTAAATCTGATTGACAATGCCATTAAATATTCTGAACCTGGTACACCCATTTTGTTGAAGATAAACCAACAAGAGCAAGAAGCCATTATTCAAGTTTGCGATCGCGGTTATGGTATTCCTTTGCAACACCAATCAAGGATTTTTGAAAGATTTTACCGCGTTGATGAATCTCGTCATCATGCTAGTGGTGGTGCTGGTTTAGGGTTATCAATTGTAAAGACATTGGTAGAGGGTATGGGTGGGAAAGTTTCCGTGCGATCGCGTTTAGGTGAAGGAAGTATATTTACAGTTGTTTTGCCTTCAAATTAAACCCGATTTAAAGGCAATTTTACTATTACCGTTGTGCCAACACCTACCTCACTTTCTACTTGAATTTGACCTCTATGTAACTCCACACACTTTTTCACAATTGCAAGTCCAAGTCCTGTACCCTGAACTTTACCCACATTGCTACCACGATAAAAGGTTTCAAACAGATGACATTGGTCTTTTGAAGGAATGCCTATACCCCGATCTTTAATTTTGAAAGTTGCCATGCCTTCTTGGCAAAGTAATTCAAAATTGACATTACTTTCTGGGGGAGAATACTTGATGGCATTGGAAAGTAAATTGATGAAAATGCAACTTAGCAATTCTTCATCCATTTCCACTTGCAAGCATTCTCCGGATGAAGTAAAGGTAATAGTATGCTGCTTATCTGAACTGTATTGCGCGCTTTCTGCAACTTGGCGACAAAAATTGACTAAATTTAATGGTGCAGGCTTATATTCAAATTTACCTGCTTCATTTTTACTCAGGAATAATACCTCATCCAAAAGTTGAAGCATGTGTTTGATGGCATTTTCCATCCGCTCAAAGTAGGTAGCTCGGCGTTCCTCAGTCAGTTTATCGTTGTTATATAGAAGTAAATCTATAGACGTGCGAATTGTGGTCATGGGGTTGCGGAATTCGTGGGATACCATAGCCACAAAGTTAGATTTAAGTTCGTTAAGTTCCTTTTCTTTAAGTAGTGCTTCCCGAGTGCGCTGTTCACTCTCTCGTAGTTGTTTGAGAATTTCTCCCCGTTCGATCGCGTAACGAATCGCCCGCAGTAAACTTTGATTTGTGATCTCATTTTTGAAAAGATAGTCCTGTGCGCCTTCTGCTACTGCTTGCAGTGCTGTTTCTTCATCATCAATTCCTGTCAAAACCACAACTGGAATATCCGGCACTGCTGCCCGAAACTTTTTTAATGTGTCCAGTCCAGTAGAATCTGGTAAGCGGAGGTCTAACAAAACAAGGTCGATACCGTGTTCGTTTAATGTCGGTAGAGAAGAATCTCCACACATACAAGTAGCTTTAGCCATGCAAGCATCGATAGCCGCATTCAGCCTATCTACATGTGCCATCTGACATGCTGGTCGAATAGCGCGGACAAAAATTTCGCGCAATAGTTTGGCATCAGAAGGGCTATCCTCTACCAGAAGAATGTGAATCTTTATCTTTTCCATAGAAAAGAATTATCTGACACTCTTTAAGCGAAAGCTATAGAAATTCTTTAGAAGGCAGATACTTGTTATACCTGATATTTAATCACGTCCACGACTTATTTCTCATTTTAAGATTCGATTAGAGATTTATTTTACCTTGCATCAGAATTAAAAGGGAGCGTGAAATAAAATGTTGTTCCCACTCCTACTTCAGACTCTGCCCAAATGCGTCCACCGTGACGTTCGATAATTTTTTTGCAGATAGCCAGGCCAATACCTGTACCGGGAAATTCTTGCCTAGTATGAAGACGGCGGAAAATCTCAAAGATGCATTCTAGATCCTCGTGTTTAATGCCAATGCCATTATCTCGTACCCAGAAGAGCCATTCGTTTTCTGTAGGGGAATTGGGCATTGGGAATTGGGCATTGGGAATTGGGCATTGGAAATTAGGAATTTCCATTGTCCCTTGCCCCATGCCCCTTGCCCCTTGCCCCTTGCCATCTGCCTTCGCTGCACCAATATGAATTTGAGGTGGTTCACGATCGCGGAACTTGATGGCATTACCAATCAAATTTTGGAACAATTGCAGCAATTGGGTTTTGTCTGCTGTTACCGTTGGCAAAGGCTCGTAAGAGATAATAGCGTTGCTTTGGGTGATGCTCAATTGCAAATTCCTAAGTGCCTGATGGAGTATGGTATTGCAATCTATGGGAGTAAATGTCTCGCTGTGAGTGCCAATCCGGGAATATGCCAATAAATCTTGTATTAACTGTTGCATTCGCCCTGCTCCATCCACAATTTCTGCTAAGTATTCTTGAGCAGTATCGTTTAAACAGTGGCTATATTCCTGCTCTAACAATTGGGTATAGCCTGTAATTGCTCGCAGTGGTTCTTGCAAGTCGTGGGAAGCGATATAGGCAAACTGCTTAAGTTCCTGATTAGATTGCATTAATTCCTGATTCAATTTTTGCAACTGTTGTTCTGCGCGTTTGCGTTCTGTAATATCAATCACCGTGCCGAGGACTCGCACTACTTCACCACGATCGCCAAGAATTGGCTGACCCTTGGCATAAAGGTAGCCAATTGACCCATCTGGACGGAAAAATCGAAGGTCTATCTCCGGAGGTTTTTTGTGAGCGATCGCCCTTTCCATTACTTGATTGTGTTTCTCTCGATCATCTGGATGGACGTATTGGAGTAATTCTTCGTAGGTTGGTTCTCCTTGAGCAGGATTGCGCCCAAAGATGCGAAAAGTTTCTAATGTCCAAGTGATTTTTCGCGTGGCTATGTCATATTCCCAACTGCCAAAATGGGCAACTCGCTGTGCATCTGCCATATGAGCTTGGCTGCGACGCAGTCTTTCTTCTGTTTGTTTGCGAGCAGTGATGTCTTGAGCAGCACCAAGAATTTGCGTAACTTTACCCTGCGCATTTCTGGTAAATACCGTATCGCGGCTATAAAACCACCGCCATTCGCCACTGACTTCTCTCAACCGATACTCAAACTCAAAGATATCGCCATCTTGAGCCATTTCTAATTGTCTTAGGTATGCACCCACTCTCACTACATCCTCTGGATGCATAATGATTGCCAATAGTGAAGTCCCCATTGCGAGAATTTCTTCCTGGGTGTAGCCAAGGAAATTTGCTACCTGTCGATTTGTGTAGATGTTGCGCTGTTCCTGCAAATCATAGATGTAAAGAAAATTGGGTAAGGTGTCAGCAATACGTTGAATGAAGCGCTGACTTTCCTGTAAGGCTGCGGTACGTTGTTCAACTCTAGTTTCTAATTCTTGGTTGAGTTGTTGCAGCGCTGACTCGGCAAGTTTGCGAGCAGTAATATCTTGTGCCAGTACAAATCCAGCTGTTCGACCCCCCCAAGTGATGGCATGGGATGTAATTTCCACATCAATCAAGCTACCATCGCGTTTGCGGTGTCTCCAACAACCAAAGTGGGAAGTTAGTTGCGACTGCGTTATCGAATGCTTGAGAGCAGGAATGTCTTCTTGCGGTCGAATATCGGCAATGGTCATTGCCAAAAATTCTGATTCCGAATAACCATAATGTTCAATAGCAGCATGATTCACTGCCAAAAAAGCCAGGGTTTCTCGATCAAAAACCCACATGGGATTCGGGTTATTTTCAAATAACCGTCGATACTCAGCTTCTGATGTTGCTAAAGCGGCTTCTGCTTGCTTGCGATCGCTAATATCCGTAATGGTTCCCACATAACCAATAATCTGCCCATCGGGAGCTTGTTCTAAAACAGCCTGACCAAATACCCAAGTCACCTTGCCGTCAGGATGTTGAAATCGATACTCACTATGAAATGGAATTTGCTCTTGGACAGTGCGTTCCCAATCAGCAGCAATCCGAATCCGATCTTCAGGATGGAGACTTTTCACCCAACCAATCCCTAATGCTTCGCTAGCAGTGAGTCCGGTGATTTGGCACCAACGTTCATTGACGTACAGGCAGTATCCCTGAGTATCTGTATGAAAAATGCCAACGGGTGCGATCGCGGCTAGCGTGGTGTAGCGATATTCACTTTCAATTAATTGTGCTTCTGTCTTTTGATGTTGTTCTATTTCCCGTTGGAGTTGCTCATTCAGTAATCTTAATTCGGCTGTACGTTCTGTTACTCGTACTTCTAGCTGTTGCTGACTCTCCCATAGCGCTTGCTCTGATTGTTGACGAATACGAATTTGCCTTTGCAGCAAAAAGTAGATAACAATCATCAGCAAAATACTACAGCCATAACCAATTCCAGCCAAGCAAACGGTAATGCGGACAGTAGCATTGGATGCGGCTATCTGTTGTTGCAATTGGCTCTTTTGGTCGGCAATTATTACTGCCATTTGTGCTTGGATTGCTTGCTGTAGCTGCATTGCCTGGTTTGTCAGAGCAATTTGAGCAGTACGTTCAGAGGGGTTTTGTTGCAACAGGTCGATTGACTGCTCATTTACAGCCAATTTGGCGGTAATCAGCGCTTCTAATTTATCTAGCTGTTGTTTCTGTAGGTTATCAACACTTAAACGCCGGATAGTTGCAATTCCTTCATGTGTCTTTTGAATACTAATCCGATACGTTTCTAAAGATTTTTCCTGTTGGGTGATAATATAGCCTCGTTGTCCACCATCAGCAAAGCGAATGTGGTCATGTGCTTGGTGTAGCGCTTCTAAAATTTTTCGTGTATGGGCAACTTGTTGCTTTTTCTCAGTCAACTTCTGAATACTTACATAAGAAGCTGCACCCGCAATGAATAAAAATGTTATTGCCAACCCGAAACTGCCTGCAACAAGTTTTTCTGCATGCTTCTTCATAGAAGATTCCTAGAAGCGCAACTGAGCCGATTTTTAGAGTATGTATATTTTCCAGTTTAGAACTTAAAGTTTTGAGCTTAGAACTAGAATCTTCAACCTCAAAACCCAAAATTTCCAGTGCAAAAATAGAAATTTCAAGCTCAGAACTAGAATCTTCAACCTCAAAACCCAAAACTTCCAGTTCAAAAATAGAAATTTCAAGCTCAGAAATAGAATTTTCAACCTCAAAATCCAAAACTTCCAGTGCAAAAATAGAAATTTCAAGCTCAGAAATAGAATTTTCAGACAAACCGTCTTGTGGAATAACTAAAACTATAACTAAACCGCCCTTACAGTTGTTGTTTGGCGATCGCTCTTTTGCCAAAATAACCTTGTGGGCGATCGCATTACTATGTCTCAAAACATACAAAAATTAAGCTGATGTGCATTTAAGTTGCATAATCAGGGCGGGCGAGACGCCCACCCCACAAGAGTTTGATTTTTTTGAGAATGCAAATTAAATGCCTTTTAGCTTAGCAAGTTAGAAAGATTTGCTATTTTTGTACACAATCCATCCCTCGTTTACTTCATTGCGTTCTTAGCAACTCTTAATTAGCTCAACAGCTGGATATAAAAATCACGACGGATAATCAAAATAGCGATTCCAAACAGGTAAGCAGTGATATGTGCATCGAATTTGGCAGGGAAGTTTGCGGCATTCTCGATCTAGCAGAGTCGCGAGAGTGGTTAGTAACCAATGGTATCGGTGGATACGCATCTGGTACTGTAGCAGGTTTACTGACTCGCCGCTATCACGGGTTACTGGTAGCAGCCCTAAAGCCGCCTTTGGGTCGCACTCTCATGCTGGCAAAGCTGGATGAAACTGTTTTGTATGGCGTTAGCGTAGCTCCTCCGCAGGAGGCTCGCAATTACCCTTTGCACACCAACCGTTGGACTGATGGAATTATCAGTCCCAACGGCTACCAACATCTTGAACATTTCTCTTTGGAAGGCACTATTCCCGTGTGGCGTTTTGCCTGTGCGGATGCACTTTTAGAAAAACGAGTTTGGATGCAGCAGGGTGCAAATACTACCTACGTACGGTATATTTTGCGTCGTGCTTCCCAACCGTTACAGCTAACGTTGAAAGCAATGGTCAACTACCGCGATTATCACAGCGACACTCAGGGTAATGGCTGGCAGATGAGCATTGAACCAGTTCCCCAAGGGATTTGCGTGAGTGCCTATCCCAGTGCTGTACCGCTTTACCTGCTGTGCGATCGTGCCAACGCTATCCCCGCTCATAATTGGTATTACGGATTTGACTTGGCAGTAGAACGCTACCGAGGACTCAGCGATCGCGAAGACCATTTACACGTTGCGACGTTCCAAGTTACTCTCAATCCTGGAGAATCTCTGACCTTTGTTGCTAGTACAGAAAAGCAGCCAGACCTCAATGGTGAAACAGCTTTAAAACTCCGCCACGCCCAAGAACAAAAATTAATCGCAGTTTGGAAATCCAACCATTCATCCCACACCAAGGAAACTCCAGCTTGGGTAAATCGTTTAGTCTTAGCCGCCGATCAATTTATTGTGGATCGTTCCTTATCTGATGAGATTCATGGCAAAACAATCATCGCAGGCTACCACTGGTTTGGTGACTGGGGACGAGATACAATGATTAGCCTACCAGGATTGACCCTTTCTACAGGTCGCCCAGAAATTGCCCGTTCAATTCTGCGTACCTTTGCCAAGTATGTAGACCAGGGAATGCTGCCAAATCGCTTTCCGGATGCGGGTGAAACGCCAGAATACAATACAGTCGATGCGACTCTCTGGTATTTTGAAGCCCTACGTGCTTACTACAACGCCACCGAAGACGACGATCTCTTAGAAGAACTTTTTCCCGTATTAGCAGATATCATCGACTGGCACTGTCGCGGTACTCGCTATAACATTCATTTGGATGCCGCAGACGGACTGCTTTACGCCGGGGAAGCGGGAGTACAGCTTACCTGGATGGATGTCAAAATCGGGGATTGGGTAGTGACACCCCGAACAGGCAAACCGATTGAAGTCAATGCTCTCTGGTATAATGCCCTGCGGACAATGGCTAACTTTGCCCGCCACATTGGCAAACCCCACCAAGAGTATGATGCGATCGCTGAGCGTGCCTTAGCTAGATTCTCACGCTTTTGGAATCAACAAACAGGTTACTGCTATGATGTGCTAGATAGCCCTGATGGTGATGATTCATCCTTGCGCCCCAACCAAATTTTTGCTGTCTCCTTACCTGAAAGTCCCCTCAATCCTGCTCAACAAAAAAGTGTCGTGGATGCTTGTGCAAGAATGTTGTTAACTTCCCACGGATTGCGATCGCTCTCTCCCGACGATCCCCAATACCAAGGACACTACGGTGGCGATCGGCACCAGCGGGATAGTGCCTATCATCAAGGAACAGTTTGGGGATGGTTAATAGGCCCCTTTGTACTAGCACATCTACGGGTTTACAAGCATCCCGTCCAAGCGCGTCAATTTCTCGAACCAATGGCAAATCACCTACACGCGCATGGACTTGGCAGTCTCAGCGAAATCTTTGATGGCGATCCTCCCATGACACCACGGGGTTGCATTGCCCAAGCTTGGACTGTGGCAGAAGTTTTGCGTGCTTGGTTAGCAACTGAAGTGTAGAAGTGTTGTTTGTTGTTTGTTGGTTGACGGAGTTTGTAGGGTGCGTTACGGCTTTAAGCCGTAACGCACCCTACTACCGGATAATTTATTTTGGGGAGGTGCTCTCTATATGCGGAAGTGTCAAAAGTAACATCAGAGTAGTAAATCCAGTTTCCTTTCACTCTCCATTCGATGCGATCGCCAAGTTTTTCCCAAGCTTCTTTATAATACTTGCCGTCGGGCTTGCCGCCGACTTCCAGGTAAATTTGCTTCTGAACGCTGAAGCCAAAGCGTCCACTGCTATATTTTAGCCACAGGCGTCTGCTGAGTCGGGAAAACCTGACTATTTTTTTGCTGAGTCCCTGGCTTTTGTTCTTGGCTGCGGTTCCAGATAAGTAAACCAGTAATTGCTACCAGCAACAATGCAATTATCCACAATGCACCATTGATTCTAGGACGATTTTCGGTTGGTTGATTGGTAATTTCTGGTGGACTAGGCGCGGTATCGGGAATGCGATCGCCAGCTGCATCCGACGGAATCACAATAGTAATATCATCTTCAATAGCACTGGGGCGATCGCTCTGTTTTTCTGTATTAATGATTATGGCTTCTGGCTGTGACTGGGAATCCTCAGTTATGGCAAAGGGAAGAGGTGCCCAAAAAAGAGCTTTGGCGAGTGCTTCTAAACCAGCGGGGTGAGTAAAGTAGGTGAGGTGGTCGCAGGCTGGATCTGGTAATAGTATTCTAGGCTGGGGTAAGCGGTTAGGATTGACAGCTTTGATGCTGGCGAGAGTAACGGCAATGTCGTTAGGTTGCTCAAAAAACACTCGGTCTACTACTCTATCTACAGCTTGACCAAACAGCTTTTGCAGCAAGCGCTGCACAGGACTAGATTGTTTGGCTGGCTGAATTTCTGTGGCTGCCGGAACCAGCGACCTGTCACCGGCAATAATTGTATAAGGAACGTGAGGATCTGGATTCTCGGCAAGTTGTGCTAGGACAGTAGAATCTGGCTGCATTTGCTCAAGGGAAAAATCGTTAGCTTCCAGATATTCCAATAATTCAGCTACTATCTTTGCAGGCCAAACAATCGCCGAAAGTTGATTCAAAGCGAACCCCAAGGCTGCGAACACCAAATCTTGTACGGCGGGCCAGGGAGAACCAGCGTTGGGTGTGCCTAACATGACTAAATGTTGCACGACTTGATGACCACCTTCTCGTTCGATAAACCAACGAGACACCAAACCACCCATAGAGTGAGCAACAATATGCAACTCTTTGCCGTGGTTTGCTCCTAAGCCGATTGCGTGTAAACGTTGTCCTAAAAGTCGAGCATTCTCCTCAATAGTTGTCTGAATATTTTCGTAGTCAAATGTTAAAACTAAGTCATACAAATCTTTGATTGGACACTTTTGCTCATCTACTTCAACTAAGGCTGTTTCGATACTGGGAACCTGAGATTCGGTGTCGCCAATAATGCCATGGATGTAGAGGAGAATTCGCTTAGCTTGGGCAACTTTTGCTTTGACTTGCTCGATATTTTTTTCGTATATTACTTGATCGTTTTCACCAACTGTGGCAACAGCTAAAATTGGGTAATCAAATCTTCTTCCAAGTTTGCGACAAATTACTTTTTCAAAAAAGATACGAATTGACCCTTGCAAACTCCGACTGCTTTCTAATGGTTGGGGTAATCGTTCGATTGTAATCTCTGTTTTACCATCGGGAGTCTTCTTGCCTTTGCCTAGAGGTAAGAAAAATTCCCCATCGTAACTCAATGGTAAAAGGTATTCGTTATCTGCTATTTCTCGATCAACCAGTAATTTGAGAGGTGCTTGTTTTGTGACAACAGTGTAATCTCCTACGTCACTTAGTTCCAAACCAGTCAAGCCAGGATCGCTGCCTCGGCTGGTGGTAAATTGGAAGGGTTCGGCAACGGTAGGTTGTTGTCGCAATAGAGAAGGAAAAATTACATTTCCTAAGTCTCTACTAGTTTGCGATACGGTTGTGAGATTAACTTTTGCTTGCAAACTGGCATGTGGTAGCACTTCTACCAAACCATTATGCAATTGGATGCTGCGATCGCTCTGCAATGATTTGGCATCCTGTGGACGCACAATGGTAACAGCTACTTCCTGCGTCATCCAATCATCATAGTTGCCTCTAGCTCTAGTTTTGATGGCATTGCGATCGCCAACTCCCTCAATTAAAATCCCCAGAGTACCTCTTCCTCCTAGAGAACGTTTTGGTGAAGGTGGATTTAAGCCATCTTGTTCTAGCAAACTAGCATCAAATTCAGTCGTGCTAGCAATCAACTTAAATATATCTTTGTACTCAGTCACACCCTGTGCCAAAAATTCATTTGGGATGATAAAGCCTAGCTCATCACTTGCGATTGTGACGTTACTTTCACTTCCTTTGGGTGCAAGTCGAACACTACTTCTTTCAGCAAAACAGGGAACATTTACTGCGTAGTTTTCTGAGAGAATTATGACATTACAGTAGAGAGTTTTATCGCTGTTATTCGTGAGTCTAACTTGGACAGTTGGTGATATCCACTCGCCATTTTCATTGGTGTACTCAACCCGCATTTCTGAAGCCGATAAAGATTCTTGTCGTCCCGAAAGGACAATAATCTCCATTTTGATATCATCAGATTGAATGCGACTGGTAGCGGGGCTTTTGAGTTGCAGAATGTTTTGCCAACGGGCAATATGTTCTAAACGCTGAATCGCTTTAGAGGCAAAGTAAGGTGTGTAACCTATCTGAGTAGGTCTTTCTGGAAAGGGGGCGACTACAGGACGATTATTGCTAGGTTGTATAATCCAATACTGACCATTGTCAGCAAGCAGGTAGTAATCTGCGTCTTCTGGTTCTTCGACTTGCTGCACGTATAAAGAAGGTTGTCTGCTTGGGCCAGCAGTCAGAAGTGCTTGATGCGCCAGTTCTATGCCTTCGGCTTCACTGGCATCGCCTTTGAGATAAACTTGCAGAGGAGGTATTGGTAAGCTTGTAACTACTGCCCAATAACTAGCATTTTCCAGTAGGCGATCGCCTCCACTAATAATCTCTACCTTACTTGTTTGTGGCAACACTTGCGTAACACGTGCTTCACCTAAAGCAGTTCCTAAGTCGCGTAACTGTTCAGGTGTACTACCAGCAGGAAAAATAGCTAATAAAGTATCTGCACCATGCGAGGGTTTGGGAATACCATGAAGGACGCCACCGTCAATTACCCAACTATTTTCGTTGTAGCTGTGAGTCAAGGTGAAGTAGTGAGAACGTTCCGCGATCGCACCACCCAAGAATGGTTTGTCTAATTCCTGTAGATCGATCGCTTCAATTTGCGGTGACTGATCTCTGACTTTGCCACTCACCAACGCATTCAGATTTCTAGCTAAATCCCGATACGTAATACTACCACTTGTCCGTTCTAGTGCGTGCAGCAAAAAGTATGAAAAAGCACCGCGGGATTTACCATCTTCTCCTTTATACTCTTTCGCTAACTCATAGTCTCGACACGCAGATAACACAACATGCTTGCCTTTAGGCAATACCACCCCAGTCATCTTCTTGTCCAAGCTGCGAGAAGTATGCAACACTTCCTCGAATGCTGTTTGGTCATCAGCGAAAATAAAACTGCTCAAAGGTCGTTCGCGATTATCTAGAGGAGCCTGACGCACAGTGACTTCTGGGTCTCTTGTTCCCGAACCAGAGTGACAGCAGTCCAAAATCACCACCACATGAGGATTTTTCTCGGCAACTTTAGAAATGAGGTAGGCTATCTCTTTATCTGCTAAGTCTCGACTACCTGCTGTACGGCTATCGTAACAAACCAAAGTTTCATCCAAACGATCTGGTTCTAAGTTCCAAAATTCCTGTGGTGACTTTTCTTGCGCGCCATGACCGGCATAGTAAAACAGTACAACGTCTTCACTGTCAGCATTGCAAAGATGCTGCCGAAAGCCATTAATTATCGCCTGACGAGTGGCATTTTCATTGATGAGTATCCAAGGTTGATCTGTTGGTTCTACCAAATTCCATTCGCGATCGCGAGCAACTCGCTCCCGCAGATATGCTTCTACCGCACTGATATCGTTAACGCAACCTTGCAAAGACGGTATTGGCACAATTGAGGCAGGATCGTATTCGTCAATGCCGACTAGTAGTGCGTAAATGTTTTTAGCCATAATGATTGCTACTCCACTCTGTCAGGCTTTTTCAATTGATGGGTGATAGTTGATAGAACTTATGCGCTATGTCACAAATAAATGTTTTCTTTGTGTCTTGGTGGTTGAAAAATATGTTTTATTAACCACCAAGACACAAAGACACCAAGCTAGAATGTAAATTTACAGTCCTAATTTCACAAGAGTTGCTGATTCAACTACCCCATCAACAGTTGTAGTATTGTTCGCGCATCACTATACTGACGAAATTTATAATACAGTATTTGTGAAGCTGTCGGGTCTTGAGACTAAATACTAGTTATGGTGCATTACACGTTAATTACTAATTAAAGTCCAGAAGTACCCATCGGGTGCAACGAAAGAAAAACTTGGTTCTCCAAACTCATTTTCTACGATAGTTGTGAACTGTTGCACTGGGCTTGCTTTGATGCGATCGCTAAATTGATTTAGTCCTCTGACTCGGTAAGTGTACAAACACATTCCCAAGCTGCCGGGTTGTGCTGCCTCAAAGTGCGAATCTATATTCATAGAATCGGGAAAACGAATAATATAAAGTCTGCCACTACGCGCTGCCATAAAGTCGGTCGTAGAAGAACGCGGATCGTCAAAGGCTGTCACAAAAAACTTTTCACCTGGTTGGAGATCAAATATTTCCCGGCCTGCTAGTGATGATTCGTAGCTAGTCTCGACATCATCACGCACTCGCAATAAACCTAACACTTCGTCATAAAACTTCAACTTTTCTTTGCTGTCATCTTGAATTACCATCCCCATGTGAGTAAACTGACTAGTTTTAAAAGGAGAATCAATATTAATATTTCCGTAATCGGGGAGCGTATAGCCAAACCTTTGAAACAAAACCTGTCGCGCTAATGGTTGCAGCAGCAGCATTTCTCGCACCCCAATCATGGTATCGGCAAATGGACGGCTTTTCCTTTCTTTGTTATAGATGACCTCCCAGTGGGGGTGAGTAAACCGGAGTGGATACCCAGCTGCTTTTGCCTCTTCTGCATGATTTAGGATATTCAAAATATCTGTGGTTAAGGTCGTGGCCCAGCGATTACCCTTCACTTTCATTGACCCCATCCCCAACCCAGTGTTGGTGGGATGTTGCCAAATCATTAAACGAATCAAACCATGATCTGCATCTTGGTGGTAAAGACGAATCGAGCGTAAAGGCGAGTCTACACCATACAATAGTTTCGCTATAGCTGCTGGTAATTCTCCCTCTTGACCAACGCGATAGCCGAATTGCTCCCAATATTGAATTGCAGTAATTGCTTCTGGGACGCCAATACACACTTCATATATGCCTTCGATTACAATTTGTTGTCCCTGATTCATAGTTTGTTAAATATGTGCAACAAATGTTTAAATTCAATCAACCTTGAGTAAAAATACCTGAGTTTGTTTCAAAGTTAGGTTATTTTGGGCTTTGCCGGAAAATCTTAATGAGTAAAAATAACTAAAATTTTTCCATAGGTGTTTTTTCGGCACACCACTATCATTGTCGCTGTTAGTGGTCAATTGTGAAAAAAGGGAATGGGGAGGTGGGGAGTGGGGGAGTGGGGGGAAATGTAGAGACGCGCCATGGCGCGTCTGGGAGAGTGGGGGATGGGGAGATGGGGAGATGGGGAGAATAACCACTAACCAATGTACAGACGTGCCATGGCACGTCTCTACAACCACTAACTACTAACCACTAACCAATGACAAATGACTATTGACTATTGACTATTGACCGGATTTTTACTTACTAGATTCTGCCTAAAGAAAAAGTTAAAAAAATTGCAGGTGCAAAAAAGCCAAGTATAAAATTTACGCATCTATCAAAAGACTGAATTTTAACTACGAGTTTTTAACTACGAGTTTTCAACTTTCGTGAAACAAAGGTGCGTGCGGTGTATCAGCAATACGGACATTGCTACCTATGTCAGCCAAATTTAGTGTGGCTGCATGTTTTATCGGACTCTACGATCGCGCTCGCCTATTACCTCATCCCTATTATGCTTGTCTATTTTGTTCGCAAGCGGCAAGATTTCCCTTGCAAGTGGATTCTCGGGATAATTGCGGCATTGATTGTAGCTGGTGGCACTACCCATTTGATGGAAATTTGGACGTTCTGGCATCCTACCTATAAGTTGCTGGGGTTTTTCAAAGCCATCACGGCTTCTGGTTCACTGTGCGCGACTATGGTATTGGTGCGATCGCTTCCAAAAGTTCTTGCTATTCCCAATCTGGCAGAACTGAAGAAAGCGAACCAACAGCTTGAACTTGAAATCAATGATCGCCTTTTAGCCGAAGAAGCATTACGCGAGAGTAAAGAGCGCTTCCACAATGCCTTTGACTACGCTGCAATTGGCATGGCACTGGTGGGACTAGATGGTAGTTGGCTTCAAGTTAATCATTCTTTGTGCGAAATTGTCGGTTATTCGGAACAAGAATTACTCTCCACGACTTGTCAAGAAATTACCCATCCAGACGACTGCGATACCGATCTTAACTACATACACCAACTGCTAACTGGCGAGATTCGCTGTTATCACATGGAGAAGCGGTATATACACAAGCTTGGACATGTGGTATGGATTCTGTTGAGTGGATCGCTAGTGTGCGACATTCACGGTCAACCATTGTACTTGATCGCCCAGATTCAAGACATTACCGAGCGCAAGCACGTGGAACAGACTTTACAACAACAAGCTTGCATTTTTGAAAATATCTCCGATGGTGTAATTGTGACAGACTTGTCAGGTCGCATCATTGATTGGAATCGAGCCGCAGAAAAGATGTTCGGTTATACCAAAACAGAGGTATCAGGCAAAACGTTGGGTATTTTGCACAAGCCAGAAGAGTCTGCTGTAGTGACACAGCAAATCATGGATGAGTTGCTCAGTACAAATCGTTGGGATGGTGAAATTAAGTTTATCCGTAAGGATGGAACTGAAGGCGTATGCGAAACAGTATTCGTGCCACTATACAACGAACAAGGTCAGCCCAGCGCAACTATTGGTGTCAACCGCAATATTACGGAACGCAAGCAAGCAGAAGCAGCGTTGCACAAAGCCAACGAGCAACTCACCTGTTGGGTGCAAGAACTAGAACAGCGCAACCGTGAAATTGCCTTACTCAGCGAAATGAGTGATATCTTGCAAGCTTGCTTGACAGTAGAAGAGGCGTATAAGGTAATTACTCAGTTAGTCCAACCTTTATTTCCGGAAACCTCAGGTGGAGTGTTTATTATTAGTTCGTCAAAACACTTAGTCGAGGCTGTGACTGTTTGGGGTGACTCAATCTTAGCAAGTAAGAAAGTATTTTCACCCAAGCAATGCTGGGCGCTGCGACGGGGGCGATCGCATTTTGCCGCATCTGGCGATCGCGGTTTACACTGTACCCACATTGAGGAAGACATATTCAGCGGCGAAGCTCTCTGCGTACCAATGATGGCACAAGGCGAAGCTTTGGGTATGCTGCATTTGCATTCACAACACAAAGGACAATTTACAACAGCCAAACAACAGCTAGCCTCTGCGGTTGCTGAACGCATAGCACTAGCTTTGGCAAACCTCAGACTCAACGAAGCTTTACAACAGCAGAGTATCCGCGATCCTCTCACAGGTTTATTTAATCGCCGCTATCTAGAAGAATCTTTAGAAAGAGAAGTAAGCCGAGCTGAACGCAACCAGCAACGAGTAGGAATTATCATGATTGACGTTGACCATTTTAAAAGTTTCAATGACACATTTGGTCATGAAGCAGGCGATATTGTGTTGCGCGAACTCGGTGGATTTTTAAAAAAGCAAGTCCGCAAGGCTGATATAGCCTGTCGTTATGGCGGTGAAGAGATGTTGTTGATTTTGCCAGAAACATCTTTAGAAGTTTGTCAAGAACGCGCTGAGCGAATCCGCCAAGGAGTTAAGCACTTGGATGTACAGCATCAACGTCAGAAATTAGGCAACATTACATTGTCCTTGGGAGTAGCAATGTTCCCAGAACACGGAATGACGGGTGCAGCAGTAATTGAAGCCGCTGATGCTGCACTTTATATTGCCAAAAAAACGGGGCGCGATCGCGTTGTTATGGCTCAATCTCAATTTGAGTAGAATACTTGGTGTCTTTGTGCCTTTGTGGTTGAAAAAATTTCAAACCACCAAGACACTAAGACACCAAGGAAAAGTTAACCGAACTGCATTGGGAGTGAGGTTCTTTTAGCGGTATATTCAAAAAAGTTTTTAGGTAAATCTGTTGTTTATGAAACCGCGTCCTCTACAATTGTGGCTCCTTAGCGGCAGTACGTTTTTGTTTGCGTACTGTTGCAAGCCAACAGCAGCACAAATTGTTCCGGATGCGACGCTACCAGTCGATTCCGCTGTCACTCAACAAGGGAATACTAGCAGAATAGAAGGAGGAACAACAGTTGGCACGAATTTATTTCACAGCTTTGATTCGTTTTCTATTCCCACTGACAGCACAGCCTTTTTCAACAATACTTTGGATATTCAGAATATTATTAGTCGGGTAACGGGAAAATCTATTTCTAATATTGATGGCTTGATTCAGGCTAACGGTACTGCGAATTTATTTCTCATCAATCCCAATGGGATCGTCTTTGGTGCTAATGCTAGGTTAAACGTTGGTGGCTCTTTTTTAGCTAGTACAGCCAATAGTATCAACTTTGCTGATGGCACGCAGATCGGTACAACTTCCCCTCAAACTACACCGCTGCTGACTGTCAGTACTCCCATTGGTTTGCAATTTGGACAGAATTCAGGAAGCATAAAGGTACAAGGTACGGGATACGATTTATCTGTTGCGACGCCTAGATTCTCACCAATCGTTAAGGGTAGTCGCGCAACTGGTTTGCGGGTGTCACCAGGAAAAACCCTCGCTTTGGTAGGTGGTGATGTAGATGTAGAGGGTGGCACGTTAACGGCCGAACAAGGACGAATTGATTTAGGTAGTGTAGATGATGGACAGGTGAGCCTTACTCTCATTTCCTCTGGCTTTGCCCTAAATTATCAAGGCGTAAAAAGTTATCGAGATATTCGCCTATCGCAACAGTCCCTAGCCGATGCTAGTGGCGGTGGTGCTGTTCAGGTACAGGGTAATAATGTCGCGCTGACTGATGGTTCACTCATTTTGATTCAAAATCAAGGGCAGCAACAAGGGGGAAGCATTAGCGTTAATACCGATCGGTCTTTAGAAGAGAGTGGAACCAACTCAAATGGCATGCTTAGTAGCGGTTTGCGTAGTGAAACTACAGGAGATGGAACTGGAGCAGATATTGCAATATTCACTCCTGTGTTGGCTATTAGAAATGGGGGAGCAATAACTACTCGTTCCTACGGTGCTGGCAAGACGGGCAATGTGAGTATCAATGCCTCAGAGTCGGTGCAAGTGATAGGGCATTCACCCGCCGATCCTTTTGTAGAAAGCTTCATCTCTGCTGTCGCGTTCAGTTCTGGAGATGCAGGAGATATCAGCTTGTCAACAGGAAAGTTATCCCTTTTCCAAGGGGGAAGAATATTATCTGCAACTTTTAGTACTGGCAATGGTGGAGATGTCACCGTGAATGCTCGTAACTCTATCGAAGCGATTGGAGTGACAAACAATTTCTCGCCAAGTAATTTGTCTGCTCTCACTTTCAACGGCGGGGATGCTGGCAGAGTGACAATCAACACATCAAAGTTGTTGCTTCGTAATGGAGGAGCAGTCAGTACTTCTACCTTGGACACGGGTGACGCTGGCAGTATTGTTATTAATGCTACAGAGTCTGTAGAAATAGGTGGTAGAGTCCCACAAACAGGCGATTTTAGTATTGTGCGATCGTCTGCCCCTGTTGTAAATAATGCTTTACAAAGAGCGTTTAGACTACCTCCTGTACCGAAGGGTGTTTCTGGAGATGTGACAATTAAAACTCAGCAATTGAAAGTTACAGATGGTGCAAGAATCGATGCCAGAAATGATGGCCCAAACAATGCTGGGACTTTGCGGGTAGATGCTAACTATATCTTTTTAGAGCGTGATGGTGGTATCACTGCTGCAACCGCATCCGGTGAAGGTGGCAATATTCAACTTGTGGCACGGGATTTGTTACTGTTGCGTGACAATAGTTCCATATCTGCCTCAGCAGATGGTAACGGCAATGGAGGTAACATCAGTATTAATACTCCTTTATTAGTTACTGTTGCCAAAGAAAATAGCGACATCAGTGCTAATTCTGTTAACTCTCGTGGAGGTAATGTGACTATCAATACCTCTGGACTTTTCGGCATCCAGTTCCGTGAGACATCTACTTCATACAGTGATATCACTGCTACAGGGGCAAATTCTGAGTTAAGTGGCACAGTAAGAATTAACACCCCGGATTTAGATCCTAGTTCTGGATTAGTGGAATTACCAGCTATCCCTATCGATTCTACAAAACTAATAGCACAAGGCTGTCCTGCTAACCAAAGCAATAGATTTATTATCACCGGACGTGGAGGCTTGCCACCCCTACCAAGCGAAGCACTCCGCACTGAGAATACAGTACCGCTCCCTTGGGTTACGCTTGAGCGTCAGGAGATGGGGAGAGATGTAGAGACGCGCCATGGCGCGTCTGGGAGAGGGGAAGAATTATTACCCAAATCTCAAATCCAACATGAAATAGTGGAAGCTAATGGTTGGGTAGTTAATAAATCTGGTGAGGTAGTACTGACAGCTTCTGCACCTACAACCACGGCTTTGGGTTCTTGGCTTACTCCCCCAACTTGCCCTTGAGACAGTAGAGAGATGAAAGTAAACGGCAAAAAACGCTCTGGAATTTTCCGCGCTGTGCAACCCTACCTAAAGCTGGTTGCTTCTCATTCACGTTGTTTCTACGCTAGCAGGTGGCTCAGGAGAATCATACTTGCTCTGGGAACTGCGTTCTTTATTATCTGCCAGTTTAGTTTAAATCCAGGCATACAAATTACCTTTCCTTTGACTCAGGCAAAGAGTACCTACAATCTGCCAAATGCTCAAGCCTTGGTTGAACAAGGTCGAAAACTCTACGATGCTGGAGATTACAATCAAGCTGTAACGGTTTTGCAACAGGCTGTAGAAGCTTTTAGAGCTAGTGGAGATAGACTAGGGGAAGCAATGGCGTTAAGCAATCTTTCTTTAGCCTTGAAACAACTCGGACAGTTAGAAAAAGCAAATGACAACATCACACAAAGTCTCAAGATTTTAGAAACTGACCAAAACAGAGATTTGGCGTCTCTACAGGTGTTAGCACAAGTGTTAGACGTTCAAGGTAGTCTGCAATTAGAACTAGGCAGAACCCAACAAGCTTTAGATAGTTGGAAACAAGCTGCTAAAACCTACGAGCAAATAGGTGATGAACCTAGTAGAATCCGTAGCTTAATAAACATTGCTCAAGCTGAGCAAACTTTGGGGCATTATCGTCAGGCTCGCACAAATTTAGAGCAGCTTTTTACCTCTGTGCAGAAACAACCAGACTCTCTGATGAAAGCAACCGCTTTACGCAGCCTTGGTGATGTTCTGCAATTAGTCGGTGAATTAGAAAAGTCCTTAAAGGTATTGCAGCAAAGCCGTGATGTCGCTCAAAGATTGCGATCGCCCTCCCAAATGGGTGCAGCACTGCTGAGTTTAGGTAACACCCAACGCGCCTTGGGTAATAGAGGGCGTCACCAGCAAAATACAGTCAGCCAGGAAAAGGCTACACCGTTGCAGTGTACAATCACAAATGCGAATAATCCTATCTCTAATGAAGCTTCCAGGTACTATCAGCAAGCTGCCCAATCTTATCAGCAGGCGGCTGATATTTCTGGCTCTCCGCTCGTGCAAATTCAAGCAAAAATTAATCAACTGAGTATATTACTGGAATTGCAGAAATGGTCAGAAGCACAGAAATTAGCGTCTGAGGTACAGTATCAGCTTACCCGGATACCTGCCAACCAAACAGCAATATTTGCCGAAATTAACTTGGCTCAAAGTTTGATATGCTTAAAGCAAGCTACAATTGCAAATAACCCTGGGTGGAAGGAAATTGCCCAAGGTTTAGCAACAGCAATTCAACAGGCAAACAGTAATGGCGATCGCCGCTCAGTTGCTTATGCTTTGGGTGCGCTGGGTGGACTGTACCTCGAAACCCAAGATATGCACAATGCCCAGAAACTGACGGAGCAAGCTTTAACAACAGCCCAGACAATTCAGGCCGGAGATATTGCTTATTTGTGGCAATGGCAGTTAGGACATATACTCAGAATCAAAGGCGATATTAAAGGTGCGATCGCATTCTACAAGCAAGCAGTCAGTACCCTTAATTCTTTACGCAATGATTTAGTTGCCCTCAACCCAGATGTTCAGTTTTCCTTTCGGGATAATGTCGAACCTGTCTATCGGCAATTTGTAGATTTACTGTTGCAATCTCCCCCTCTTTCCCCCTCTGTAGATGGGGGGATTAGTCAACAAAACTTAAAGCAAGCCCGCAATGTCATTGAAGCTCTCCAGTTAACGGAACTAGAAAACTTTTTTAGAGAAGCTTGTTTGCAGCCTTCACCAAAGCAGATTGATGAAGTTGTTGACAAAACTGACCCAACAACAGCAGTCATCTATCCAATTATTTTAAAAGACCGTCTGGAAATCATCCTCAAGTTACCAACTAAAAACGAACTTCGCCACTACACAATTTATAAACAAGCAAGTGAAGTTGAAACTGCCTTAGAGAAATTACAGCAATCTCTAACAGAACCAGACCAAATTAATGATGTCAAGAAATTTTCTGGGCAGGTGTATAGCTGGTTAATTCAACCACTAGAAGCCGAACTAGCAAAAATGAAAATCAAAACATTAGTTTTTGTGTTGGATGGTTCTTTGCGAAATATCCCTATGGCAGTCCTCTACGACGACACGCATAAACAATATTTAATCCAGAAGTATGCTATTGCTCTAGCTCCTGGTTTGCAGCTAATTGATCCCAAACCTTTGCAACGAGGAAAGCTAAATGCTTTAGCCGCCGGAGTTAGCGAACAACGCAACATCGAAGGTCGAAAGTTTGCTCCACTCAAAAATGTGGAAGTCGAATTGCAAAAAATTCAGTCGGCAATACCCAAAAGTGAAGAACTTCTCAATCACAATTTTACTAAAACAAATGTAAAAAACCAAATTGAAGAAGAACCATACACCGTAGTTCACATCGCAACCCATGGCGAATTTAGTTCTAATGTTGAGAAAACATTTATCCTTACTTGGGAACAACTCCTGAAAGTAAAAGATTTTGATAACTTATTGCGAATTCGCAATGGCAGTGAGTCTCGCGCTATTGAATTACTTGTTCTTAGTGCCTGCCAAACTGCTGTTGGAGACACGCGAGCTACCTTGGGACTTGCTGGCATAGCAGTACGGGCGGGCGCACGCAGTACGCTAGCAACTTTGTGGTCAGTAGATGATGAATCTACAGCTGAACTCATGAGTAAGTTTTATCAGGAGTTAGAAAACACCAACCTTACTAAAGTTGAAGCTCTCCGTCTTGCCCAACTGAAGCTATTAACCGATCATGAAATTCCTTATTTATGGGCACCCTACGTTTTGGTGGGAAATTGGCTTTAAATCAGTTATATTCCCTGCCTTTTTGCCAAATTTTGAAGTCTTTAAAATTATTAATTTCTGACATTTAAAAACCTCTTAATTTATTCCCTTGTTCCCCGTTCCCTGTTCCCTGGTTCTAATTTATTTTTTACCTTTCCAATCATAGGCTGTGTACTTAAATTCTCTAGACCAACATCTTGCAATAGCTGAGCCCAATCCTTATTAAAGGTGGGATTCTGTGGCTCACTCAAGCGGAGTTTTGCCAACTCACTCAAAGCTGAGTACCAAATACCATTTTCAGCGTAAATAGCTATGCGCTGCCGTGGTGTGGTAGCTGATTTCAATAGATACTCTAAGTCTGGTTTGAGTGCTACTCTTTGCACCCATCCACGTACAAACACTGGGTTGGATAAGTTTCCAGAGGCGCTATCAATTGCATCTTTACAGTAAAGTTTGAAGTACCATTGATAGGTTTTGTCGATTGCTAGTGGCGCTGTAGACGGCAGGCTCAAACCAACAATACCTGGTGTTTTTGGTAGGGTGAAATCAGTTCGATAAACATCTTTGTTTGCTTCATCTTGTAATACAAACTCTCCAGTAGATACATCAGTTGCCTTATAGGGGACAAAAAACCAGAAGGTAGGATGCTCTTCTACTGCTAAAGCCACGTTTTTTGCAGGTATTAAAGCAGTAGTTAACAATTCCACGGGGGGACACTTGCCACGGCTTCCTGTTCCTCCTCTTTTGGTAGGTCTACCTCGGCTTGATCCATCGGGTTCTTTTTCTCGAAAGCGAATTTGTATCCGCTCAGAACCATTGCTGGCTGGTTGATTGGATTGTGCCACTACTGGCACTAAAAAACTCATGTAACACAATAATGCAAAAGTTATGGTCAACGCACATTTTGATTTAGTCATTAGTCATTGGTGATTTTTTATTAGCAAATAAGCATCACAGATTTTTGTGGTGACTGGGTGAGGATGGGTAATAGATATCCTGAGATACCCTGTTTATTAAAACTACAAATATCATGACTAAACCCGTCTTTGTAGTGTTTGGTCATCTTTGTTTCTTATGTGTTATTTGCAACAACTAACTACTGGATTTATATGTATTGTGATTAACGTGAAATGGTATAATATCCCTGAATGACCAACAGTATCCTTTAAGAAGTCGGGGAGCTTACCTCTAGGTGATGTTAATGTATTAGCCAGCGCTGATGGAGGCAAGGACACAATATAAGCTTTGATATTTTGATAATAGTAAAATAAAGTATAGAGACACAAAAGTTTGTGTCTCTATATCTTACCAATTTTTAAATCTGGCTAATTAGGAAGCTTTCGAGTTTCTATAATTTGCGTCCATCCAACAACGCGGTAGATTTTCACCAGAAGGAAAAACTAGATTTTCTTTTCTATAAGATTCCGATGCTTGTTCTTCCTGACCTTGTTGTTCTTTAGCATGAATACTATCAATATTGGGGTCAATTAATTCTTGAACATCCTGAATTTTAACCAATTCGCCAGTATCTTTGATTTGTAGTAACATAATGGATAACCTCCGTAAGTTTGCATTAAGTAGATTGGCATAAATAAACTAATTTATGATGATGAGATTTAGTGGTGAGTAGTTTGTTGTTGTAATTAACTACTAGCACTATTTGAAATTATTGATACATTAGCTATTCTTGAATATCAGGCATAAAAAAACTATGTATCAGCCTTATTTTTCAAGCAAATTTGCAAAATGAAACTGATACGCAGTTATACTTTTATTTATGAAAAGATAGCAATAAATCTAGCCAAGATATTTTTATAAAACTTGGCAAGAAAAATTACATTTCGCGTTGAAATTTTTCCAATATATCTACTAAATTGACCTGGCATTGCAAGGGCAATAAATCAATCAAAGGAATTTCTCTTCTACCACCGCCAATTTTGACTGGAATGGATTCTAGAACTTGGATAACATCGTCTTCATCTACAGGCTTATTGTCAGTAATTAAGGGATACACTTGTTCTGCAACCACAGTATGCAATTTGGCATCCGATAAATACAGATGCCACTTGGCAATGTCTATGTAAACGTTTTCGCCAATTTCAGTTGCTAGGGCTTCCAGTAATTCTGTGGTGTTAGTCTTAGCCATAAAAATAACCCTTATGAACGGAAGCGAATTTTCATGCTCATTATTATTATCGCTCAATTAATAGGCTGGTTCTACCGCCACAAGTTACAATCGCCCCAGTCTTGTTAGTCATTCTTCAGGTGGATTTGGGTGGTGTCTCGCGGTAGTCGGCGATCGCAGCAATATAAATTAGATGTGCCAACAATACCACTAACCAGCCTGCTGTCACCCAAGGTAGCCACTCCCAAGTAGCTTTCAAGAAGTTGTGAAAAAACCACAACCCAGAATTACACGCCGCAAATATTGCCACATGTACGGCAAAGTTCATCCGGTCATCGAGTTTGCGGTAAGCTGGGTCATTGCGATCGGGTTTACGAGGCCAACGAGGAGGCATACAAGTTTGTTACAGATTTTAATCAAATTGTTTTCTGACTCATTTTAGGATTTTTTCGGCTATTATTGCCGTCCACTCAAAAAATCTACTGGACTTATAATTGCCGTGACTGGTATGCTTGCAACTGTGCCCGCAGTTGGGCAATTTCTTCTGCCATGTCTATAACCATAGCAGCTCCAACTAAATTTAGTCCTAAATCCCGACGCAAACGCATAATTTGACCGATCCGAGCAATATCGCGCGATCGCAACATCGAATTAATCGGTGAAATCAATCCCAACGCTGCAAAACGTTCTATCAGTGCAGTTGATGTTTGCGTCACTAAAGCCGCATACTCAAATGTGTAAAGGCGATCGCCTTCTTCAGAGACAACCACTCGTGATAGGCTAACTTGATTCATAGTTTCACCTCTTCTAGAGCAGTACGTGGATCGAAAGTGCTACTGTCGCGGATTTTTTCATAGCACTCGCGTTCGGTCGAACTCAAATCTTTGGGAGATACAATTTGCAATTTGACAATCAAATCGCTGCGTCCTCCTTTTGGTTGTGTCCATCCTTTACCCCGTAGCCGCAAAGATTGTCCGGAACGCACACCCGCCGGAATTGTCATAGTGACGTTACCATCGGGTGTTGGGACTTTCACTTGTGTTCCCAAAACAGCTTCATCTGGTCGAATCGGAATCTCACAAGTGAGGTTATCGCCTGCAAATCGGAAGAAGGGATGGGGCAATACTTCTATTGTCAAGTATAAATCTCCCCGCTGTTGGGAAAACGGACTGGGACGTCCTTTACCTTTGATACGAACGCGACTTCCGGATTTTGCACCTGGGGGAATACGAACAGTAACCGTTTCACCATTGATTTGCAATCGTTTCTGTGTACCGTGAAATGCTTCCGAAAAAGTCAGGGTAATAGCCGCTTCCGTATCGGGTGCGGGTACTTCGGTGGCAACATTTTCAAAAAAATCGCCATAGTCGCGATCGCCGCCTGTATAGGTACGATAAGTATAACTTCTGCCAGTTCGACCTGCACCACCAAACCGACCAAGCAGGTCGTTGATAAACTCATCAAAATTACCGTACTGGTCGAAATCAAACCCACCAACATCTACTCTTGTACCCCGACCACGTGGTTGTGATGCGCCTGCTGTAGCCGCTTGCTGCCAATATTGACCAAAAGCATCGTATTTTTGGCGTTTTTCTGGATCGGAAAGTACCTCGTTAGCTTCGTTGATTTCTTTAAAGCGTTCCTCCGCCTGTTTATCTCCAGGGTTGACATCGGGGTGATACTTACGTGCCAGCTTGCGGTAAGCCTGTTTTATCTCCTCCGGTGTGGCATTTTTGCTCACCCCTAGAATTTGGTAATAATCCTTGAAGTCGGTTCCAGCTGGCATAGCTGTTTTATTGTTGAATAGAAAGCCTAACTTTAATTTACTTATGAAATTGTTGACAAAAATCTGCCGTCAGTATGGCATTGCTCATCTGGCAGTCGCAACGTTAGGCTTGTTTGCCATGATGCTCAATTCCTATAATTTTGAGCAAGCAAAAATAGGACTGACAGCACAATATTTTTATAGAGATTGTCCTGTCAATCCTGCTGTCAATTTTTGCTCTGGTAGTGCTCGTTAAATTACCAGAAAACACAATTACTGATTAACAGAAGCAATTACAAAAAATCGCCTAAGTTAACTTGATTGAGATTGTAATTGCTGCTGAGTTTGCCTGTCGTACTCTTCACCAATCGCCTGAGTTTGTTGTTCGCCGAGATTAATTGTGACAACTTTTTTCTTTTCTTCCTCAGCTTTCGGCATTGTTAGGCACAAAAGACCATTCTTAAATTCAGCTTGTACCCGATCGTTTTGAATTCTGGTAGGTAAAGGAATTACCCTTTGGAAACTACCATAGCGAAATTCCGAACGTCTCATGCCTTTTTCTTCAGTCCTAGTTTCAGCTTTGCGCTCCCCACTGATCGAAACAGCTTCAGCGGTAACTTTTACATCCAAGTCTTTAGCTTCCATACCCGGAAGTTCAATCCGAAGTTCAATATTATCGGGATTTTCGTGCATTTCAGCCGCAGGTATAAAAGCATATCCAGCCATCTCGCCCTCATCGCCGCTAGTAGTCATCATGCGATCAAACAGGCGATTCATTTCGCGTTGCAAGCTAGTAATTTCCCGGAAAGGATCGTAACGGTTAATTTCCCGGAAAGGATCCCAACGTATTAATGGCATATTTCAGCCCTCCGATATATATCAGATGTAAGACTTACAATCCTTTGGCTTCCACCTTAAAGTATCAAGAGTAAAAATTTGCCTCATCAGCCCAATGGATGACATTTTGCTTTTCAGAAATTAAGACTTTTATCTTTTTGCTTAATCTTGTTGATAGAGGTAACAAACCCATCCTGTTGTAAATATGGAAATGACATTTAGAGGTGGAATTTTAGAGGTGAATAAAAATGGCTAAAATCAACCCGATTCAACTACAAAAACATTTGAAGGGCGTGGACTATCCAGCTAGTAAACAAGAATTGATTCAGCGTGCTCAACAGCAAGGCGCTGATGAGAATGCTATCTCTGTTTTACAGCAATTGCCCGATCAGGAGTACAAAACTCCAACTGATGTCAGTGAAGCTGTAAGTTCAATTAAATAAGTCAAGTACGTAGGCATAAATAAATCTATGTCTTGTGGTGACTGTTAGTAGTAGTTGTTTGTTGTTAGTTATTTGTTGTTTGTAACAATTCACTATCAGCGAGCAACTACCAAAAACATAGAACTTATTCTTATTGAAAATAATCTCCTGATTTACCGCCAGTTTTACTCACTAATCGAATTGATTCAATTTGAATCGACTTTTCTAAAGCTTTCGCCATATCATACAGAGTGAGAGCAGCGACAGAAACGGCTGTTAATGCTTCCATCTCTACACCAGTTTCAGCTTTGGTTTTGACTGTAGCCTGAATTTGATAACCAGGTAATTGGGAATCGGGTGTGACGGTTACTTCTACTTTTTGCAAGGGTAAGGGATGACACAAGGGTATCAAGTTAGCCGTCTGTTTAGCTGCCATAATTCCCGCTAGTCTTGCCGTTGCCAATACATCTCCTTTGGGAGCATTCCCTGCTTGGATGGCAGCAAAGGTCTCTGGTAACATCCGCACTCTAGCAGCAGCGGTTGCTTGGCGGACTGTAGGTGCTTTTCCAGACACATCTACCATCTGGGCTTGACCCTGATGATCTAGATGCGTAAGGTCAGCAGAATGAAATGGAAAATTTTCTTGCGTCATTTGGTAATGATGTGTTAACATTAGATCCTGTGACCAACAAGGGCGTGTAGCTCAGTGGACTAGAGCACGTGGCTACGGACCACGGTGTCGGGGGTTCGAATCCCTCCTCGCCCGTACTTTTGTAGAGACGCTTTTGTAGAGACGCGAGATCTCGCGTCTCTACATTATTGCAATATCTGGCGTCTCTACATTTAGATTTTGTTCAAAGCGTAAACATCTTCACCGCGACCGAGGGCAAAACGCACGGAGGTGGGAAGGTTCTTACCGGACTGAGTTAGGAAGACGAGAATGCCGAGTCCAGCAAAAGCAGCAGTGACACCGAAGATATTCCGATAGCCAAATTGTTCGGCTACAAAACCAAAAACAGGACCTGCGATCGCGATGCCAACATCAAATCCAGCGATGCACAAAGCAAAAATACGTCCTCTTTCTTGTGGCAGCGAACGATCTGTCATCATTGTTGAAACCATCGGGATCAGCGTACCGCCTCCAGCGCCTTCAATCAAAGCAGCGATTAAGAAAATACTGACATTATTGGCTAACCACATCAACACCATTGAGACAGAATAGAAAACTAAGCCTAAAGTGACAAACAATCCCCGTCCTAAGCGATCGCTGGCTCGACCAATAAATACCCTACCACTAAAGCTAGAAATGGCGGAGGCTGTGTAAAACAACCCAACATTCAAGTCAACCTGAGTGGATTTGATGAATAGGGGTGCAAAAGTGTGTAAACTCCCAACAGTCAAACCAACCATCAACATCACAAATGCTGGTATTCTTACTCTTGGACTAACCAACATGCGCCAAAAATTAGTCTTTTGGTCTTTGGCTTGTTGCTGTGTTTGAATTGGTGGATTGACAACTGGCACAATACACAAGACCCCTAATCCACCCAGTCCCGCAGATAACAAAAATAATGCAGTATCACCGGCCGCAGCTTGTAAATAACCGCCCAAAGCAGGGCCTACTGCTAAGCCAATCGGATTGACCAGACTCATGTAGCCAATGATCTCACCACGATGGTTTGGTGGTGCTAAATCTGCAACCAGCGCTAAATAGCCAGTCGCAAAAGCGGCGATACTAATGCCATGAAAAGCACGTATCACCATCAATAAAGGAAAAGAATTAGTGAGTCCGTAACCCAGAGGGGCGATCGCTACTACCAAGATACCAATGAGCAATACAATTTTACGACCCCGTTTATCTGCTAACTGTCCTAGCCAGGGACGAAACAGCAACAATCCAATGGCAAAACCACCCATCAAAATCCCGATTTGTTGCTTGGTTGCACCCACTTCTTCAAGATAGAGTGGTAGGGTTGGCAATAAACAAGACAAACTAGACCAGAACAACAAACCTGCTGCAAACAAAATCAGCAGGTTACGCCGTAGTTTGGTATCAGTTTTACTAAGTACTTTCACAGCAGATGTAATCTTTTGTTAGTAGTTAGTAGTTAGTAGTTAGTAGTAGAGCGTCAAGGTTGATTTGATGGGTAAATTTTAAAGCTTTTTCTCTCTTGTTTGGTTTGTCCTCCAAGTCTTGCTTGTCGCATCTGAATCCATCAATTCAAAGTTGACAGACTAGTAGTAGGGGCGAAGGACTGTTGGCCCGTACAGTAGTTGGTTGCTAACCACTAACCACTAACCACTAACTATTAACTAATTTTACATTACTTAATATTTTTAGCGACTACTTCGCGCACTCGATAAATAGGACGTCCTTGGGATTCATGATAAGTACGCATCAGCAACTCTGCCAACAGTCCAAAGCAAAACAGCTGAACTCCAGTCACTAGCAAGAGAACCGCCAAAATGAGTAAAGGGCGATCGCCAATATCCTGACCTAAAGCTAATTTTACCCAAGTCAAGTAAATGCCAATTGCCCCTCCCGAAAGTATGGAAATCAAACCCCACAACCCAAAAACATGCATTGGGCGAGTGAGGAACCTTTTCATAAAATAAATTGTTAACAAATCCATCACGACTCGGAACGTCCGCGACAAACCATACTTGCTGCGACCAAAGCGGCGGGCATGGTGACGTACGGGCATTTCTGTAATTCTTGCCCCTTCGATATACGCTAGGGCTGGTAAAAATCGGTGCAGTTCACCGTAGAGGTTCATATCTGCCACCAATTCAGCGCGATAGGCTTTTAGCGAACAACCATAGTCATGAACGTGCACGCTAGTAACTCGGCGAATCAACCAGTTGGCAATTTTGGAAGGAAGTAACCGCTTTAGGGCTGCATCTTGGCGATTTTTCCGCCAACCGCTAACCAAGTCGTAACCTTCCTCCAGCTTGGCTAACAACACAGGTATATCCGCAGGGTCATTTTGCAGGTCGGCATCTAATGTTACAACTGCTTTGCCACGGGCGTAATAGAAACCAGCAGCCATTGCCGCAGTTTGACCGTAATTACGCCGCAGAATCACTGCTTTTAAATCATTGCGAATTTGCGCTTGTTCTTTGAGAAACCGCGCTGAACCATCTGTGGAACCATCATCTACACAGATGATTTCGTAACTGAGATTGCTGGCGTTTAAGCTGGAAGCGATCGCCTCCAATAAATGAGGCAAACTCTCTACTTCATCACGCACAGGCACCACCACCGAGACATCTGGAATGGGTAAGGACTTTGCCTCATGCTGTCCAGCCATCCCATTAGAAACTAATCCACTCCTCATATTTGTTCTTTATGTCCTCTTTCAGTAGGGGTATCGGGGTTTAGGGTATCCCTGTCAAGGTGCAGCCTTCAACATCAAGTTTTCTTTGTGCCTTTGTGTCTTTGTGATTCAAAAACAAATTTTATTAACCACCAAGACACTAAGACACCAAGTAACAAGCAAATAGGACTTTTTTAACCCACTTTGACAGGGCTAGGGTTTAGGGGTATTGAAGAAAAACGAATTCACCCTTACACCCTTTTCTCTGTGATTCTGCGGTTCGTAACTTTTCACCACTCTGCCAGCACCGCGTAGCTGCTGGTAGTATGACTGACTAACCTCATCACCTTGTTCCGAGAGAAGGTCAATTCCAATACCGTTACGCCCCTTATCTTGACCAGAACTATGGATATAAAACCCATCTCCTAAATAGAGTCCCACATGAGTAGCTTTTTGGGGAGTCCCAAAGAATATGAGATCGCCTGGTTCTAATTCTGTAGTGGCTATTGGCTGAGTGAAGCCTTCCTGTTGATAGGCATCTCTGGGCAACCAGATACCCACCGAACGAAACGCCGCCTGCATCAGGCCCGAACAGTCGTAATTTGGCCCGACTGTACCACCCCAGAGATAATGATTGGGTTGCTGCATCGCTTTATGGGTAAAAGCGATCGCTTCTGGCAGTAGTTTTTTAATCTCTGCTTCAGAAAATGATTTAGCCTGATAAGGTACAGTAATTCCTTGTAATAAAACCAAATCTGTAAGCGACAACCACCCCGGATAGTCATCCTCACACAAACACACTTCCACTGCTGCTTCCCGTTCATCTGATGTCACCCGCAAATGTCTTCCCGCTGAGGCTTGCGTCGCCAAGCGCGTACATTCCGGAGAATCATATATGTTCAGGTCAGCTAGACACTCGTATTCAGCCGATTTGAGATTTTCAATTTTAGATTTTATATTTAGGGACATTCTTCAAGAGCAACGATGACTTTCTTCAATAAAGACGAACAACTCGAACAATTAGGCAATGGCATTTTAGAGGCTACTTGGGCAGAATTTCCGACCTTAGCCCGCAATCAAATTGCTCTGACTTGGATTGTCTACGATCCGCCTGTACTGGTAAATACTGGTGGTGCCCTCACTCCAGATGCTTTTTGGAATCATCCAGTTCGTGGTTTTACCTATCGGGGCTTAGAACGAATTTATCCAGCCAGTGTGGTGAAATTATTTTACTTGGTAGCTGCACATGAATGGATGGAAAAACGCATGGTTCAACCTTCCAGCGAGTTAGACAGAGCCATGCGCGATATGATTGTAGACTCCAGTAACGATGCTAGTAGCTTGGTTGTAGATGTATTAACTGGAACTACATCTGGACCGGAATTACCAGTGGGGCCATTTGAGACATGGAAGCATCAGCGCAACATTGTGAACCGCTATTACCAGTCTTTAGGGTGGCCAGAAATGGAAAGTATTAACGTCTGCCAAAAAACCTGGTGTGATGGCCCCTACGGACGCGAACGGGCTTTTTACGGACAGTTACTAGAAAATCGCAATATGGTGACGACTAACGCCACTGCTAGATTGTTGCATAGTATTGTCGGTGGTGTAGCAGTGTCAAGTGCGCGATCGCAAGCGATGATGACTGTACTTAAACGTAGTCTTAACCCTGATGATTTACCAAAAGATGTCGAGGAAGACCAAGTTACAGGTTTTTTAGGCGGTGGTCTTCCACAAACAGCACAAATTTGGTCTAAAGCGGGTTGGACAAGTCAAGTTCGCCATGATGCAGCGTATATTGAAATACCAGGCTCTCGCCCCTACCTCTTAGTGGTATTTACTGAAGGCAAAGCGCACGCTATAAACCGCGCCATTTTGCCTTTTGTTTCTCAAAGTATTGCCGAAGCGGTTGCCAGCCTAAATTAAGAGGGGGAAGGGGAGCCAGCGCGTTGCGGAGGTTCCACGCCACGTGCTTTATGCCGGGAAACCCGTCCACCGCAGTGGCTCCTCCGTTGTAGCGACTGGCAACAAAGGTGAAAGGTTAATAAATTCCTTTACCCTTTACCCAATCCCCACATAGAATCATGTTATGGTTTCTTGATAAAATCTACAGATCTGGCATTTTATACATGAATATACTTAAGTAATAGTATTAATTTATATAATTATGGTGAATCTATTTTATAATTTAGTTACTTGCATAGGTAGTATAATCACCCAAAATTAACCATACACTATCAGTAATCGTAAAAAATTTAAAATCTGTGTAAAGCATATATGAATCTAGTTGATCGTCAGGCATGCAAATTCAGAAAGTTGAGTCAGCAACTTCAAAAGGAGATTAACAAGCGCAAATTACTTGAGCATAAGCTGCAAACTTCTGAAGCTCAGATGCGTACAGTGTTTGAGGCAATGTCGGATGTTGTAATAATAGTGAACATTCAAGATAGCCAACTCGGCAGTATAAAAATTTTACCGACTAGACCAAATCAAGTATATGTAAACGATATTGACGTGATTGGTCAAACAGTAGAACAATTTTTTGATGAGCAGACTGCTGGGACATGGTTGGGAAAAATTCGGCAGGCTTTAGATTCACGGCAAACACTTTATTTTGATTACAGTCTGTGTAAGGAAGGACATGAGATTTGGTTTAGCGCCAGCATTTCTCCCGTATCAGATCAATCAGTGCTTTGGGTGGCGCGGGATATTAGCGATCGCAAGCAAGCTGAAATTGAATTGCAACATGCCAAAGAAGCCGCTGAAGCAGCCAACCGCGCCAAAAGCCAGTTTTTGGCAGCCATGAGCCATGAACTTCGCACTCCTCTCAATAGCATTTTGGGTTTTTCCCAAATTATGTACGACGATACTTCCTGCTGGAGCGAACATCGGGAATATCTCGAAATTATTAACAAAAACGGTCAGCATCTGCTGCAATTAATTAACGATGTATTAGAAATGTCTAAGATTGAAGCAGGCAGAACTAAACTGAATGAAAAAAAGTTTGATTTATATAACCTGCTAAATAGTCTAGAAGAAATGCTGCGCCTCAAAGCTGCGGCTAAGCAACTCACTCTTATCTTTGAACGTGCGCCACAAGTACCGCAATATATCATTACCGATGAGAATAAACTGCGGCAAGTCCTGCTGAATTTGCTTGGTAATGCCCTCAAGTTCACTCAAACTGGAGGAGTGACGCTGAGGGTGTCATCTGTTACTAAAAGGCAGTGCCTCCCCAAGACTATGCTGCCTGGTCTATGGCCGGCTTGCTGCGGGGTGCGGAGGTTTCCTCCACTCAAAACTTCGGAGGGTTCCTGCCGTTGTAGCGACTGGCGTTCCGTTGTAGCACATGCTGTTCATTTGTCATCTGTGAACGAGCAAGGACTAAGGACAAATGACCAAGAACAAATAACAATTCACTTTGAAGTCGAGGATACTGGTTCCGGCATTGCTTTAGAGGAAATTAACAACTTGTTTGAAGCTTTTGTCCAGACTGAAACAGGAAAGCGATCGCAAGAAGGCACAGGTCTAGGATTGGCAATTAGTCGTAAGTTTGTACAGCTAATGGGCGGAGACATTACTGTCAACAGTGTATTAGGACAAGGCAGCATATTTGCATTCGATATTTAAGTCAACGTAGCAGAGATGTCACAGTTAAATCAGTCGTCACATCAACGGGTTAAATGCTTAGCACCAAATCAACCTGTTTATCGTCTGCTGCTGATAGAAGATACTTGGGAGCATCGCCAATTTTTGCTCAAACAATTGGCACCTTTAGGTTTTGAAATACGAGAAGCAGAGAATGGGGAACAAGGTATAGCTATCTGGGAAAACTGGCACCCCCATCTCATATTCATGGATATGCAGATGCCCATTATGAATGGCTATGAAGCCACAAGGGAGATTAGAGCGAGAGAGCAATCTAGATTGGGAGAAGTACTCCTCCCATCACCCCTACCCTACGGGAAGCCCTTCGGGTACTCTACGAGAAGCCCTACTCTGCGAGAAGCCGCGCTGCGCGCGTCTACGGGTACTCTACGAGAAGCCGAGTAAAGCGCGTCTACGCAGTCGTACCCTTCGGGAAGCCGCCCTGCGGGCGTCTACATGAGGGAGACCACGCCAGATGCTTTATGCCGGGGAACCCTTTCGGCAGTCGTACCCTGCGGGAAGCCCTTCGGGTTCGCCAGTCCCCCATCGTGACGGAGACCGCCAAGACGGGGGCTGGTCTCACCGCGCTGCGCGCGTCTACATGGGGGGAACCACGCCAGGTGCTACAACGCTTGGTACCCCCGCAACGCACTGGCTCCCCAAGACCGCGCTGCCTCACCACCGCACTGGCTCCCCAAGACCGCGCTGTCTCACCGCTTGCGCGTCTACACCCCATCACCCCATCACCCCATACCGTTATCATCGCCCTCACCGCTAACGCCTTCGAGGAACAACGACAGACAATGATATCAGCTGGTTGCGATGACTTTATTAGCAAACCATTTCGTGAGGAAGAAATCTTTGAGAAACTCGCAAAACACTTGGGTGTGCATTACGTTTACTTTGAACCCACTGCGAATAATCAAAATACTTCCCAGCAATGTAAAAAGTTGAACCGTAAAGATTTAGCAGTTATGCCAGATGCATGGATACAAAAACTACACCAAGCGGCTAGAGAATGCAACGATGAAAGTATTTCCGAGTTGCTTAAGCAAATACCGACGGAGTTTACAAATTTAATCCAAATTCTGAAGCAACTTACCTATCACTTTCGCTTTGACGAAATTATGGAAATAACTAATCAATAAAATTTTTTGAACGCATGGATATTTAGTTGTTTGTTGATAGCGCTTTCTTCACCCACAGGCTAAAGCCTGGGGGTATAAAAACAAAGCCTGCGAAGTCAGGCTGATTAGGCGTATCTTCTTAAATAAATGGTATGAGTTATTTTCAAACTGACAAGTATAAAGACTCAATTAAATAAAAGCTCGTAGTAAGGGCTTTAGCCCTTTAAACCCTTGCCTAGAGAGATAAATCGCTAACTACGAACAAAAGATTTATCTTATATTTAATTACGTTCACCTGATTTGAAAATACTTTGTGCCTTTGTGCCTTGGTGAGTCCAGCCCCCCAGAAGGCTTCTGCCTTTAGGGGAGACTGGCGTAGACGCCCCTTGTGGGCGGTGAGCAGCGCGCTCCAAAGGGGGTTTCCCCCATGTAGACGCGCGCAGCGCGGTGAGACCAGCCCCCGTCTTGGCGGTCTCCGTCACGATGGGGGACTGGCGAACCCGAAGGGCTTCCCGAAGGGTACGACTGCGTAGACGCGCGCAGCGCGGCTTCTCGCAGAGTAGGGCTTCTCGTAGAGTACCCGGAGGGTGGTTAAAAAAATCTTGAAACACCAAGACACTAAGACACAAAGAGTAAAAGAGTAAAATAATTTTTATGCTTAGGAGTGTACCCAGTTCATGACGGCTACTTGTTTCAATTATTTCACACAACAAAAATAAAACTCCTTGGCTATAAAACGATGCATATGATTCGTAAAGGACAGACTCGGGGAGCAGAAAAACAGACATCATTGTTCAGGTAGAATTTATTGCCAAATTATTTGGAGTCACTGCATAAAATTTGCTCTACCAACAAGGTTTTCCTAGCCTGAAAAAATTTCTGCAACACGACCTCTTTTTATCACCTTCATTGGGATAATAAGCATGTAGCTTCACTGCTTTTTCACTTTAAACTCTTGGATTCAAAGAGTTTGGAGAAGCTAGGACTGGAAGTTGCTAAGCATCTACAAATCGTCAAAGCCACGTGACTGCCTCCGCTACGCGCATCTACGTCATACAGCATAGCTGCCTTCTTGTACTAGTTTTAATCCGGCAAAAGGTCTAATTTTTAACACTAAAAAATAGAAGCATGCAAGATGAAAAGTTGTCTGTCAATACTACTGCTGCTAGTAAAATTCACCCGAAGTTTTTGACAGGTACTATTGCAAACGCAGTTGGTTTGTTAAGTTTATTACTCCTAGCTACCTATTCGGCAAGTGCGGAAACAGCCGTTTCTGCTAACGGTGCAGCAGAGTTCTTAAACCAAGCCGAAATAGAAGCAAGTACATCTGAAATGAATCAGGTGACAAATGTCAATCAGCTTACTGATGTCCAAACTACAGATTGGGCATTTGTTGCATTGCAATCGCTGGTTGAACGTTATGGTTGTATTGCTGGGTATCCTAACTCTACCTTTGGTGGGCATCGAGTCATGACCCGTTATGAGTTCGCTGCTGGACTCAATGCTTGCTTAGACCGCATGAATGAACTGATTGCAACAGCAACAGGTGATTTGGTGAAAAAAGAAGACTTGGCAAGCTTGCAAAAACTACAGGAGGAATTTGCCGCTGAATTGGCAACTTTACGGGGTCGGGTGGATACTTTAGAAGCACGTACAGCACAATTGGAAGCCAATCAGTTCTCCACAACTACCAAACTGGGTGGTCAGGTAATTGTTTCCGTGAATGCTGGCGGGTTTGATCGCGATCGCATTATTGATTCTACTGGTCAACGAATACTTGCTACCAAAGACCCCAATCCCACAGTGTTGTATCGAGCATCAATCGATTTAGACACTAGTTTCACAGGAAGTGACTTGCTCAAAATTCGCCTTGATAGTGGAAGTGGAGTTATAGACAATGGTCGTCCCGATGGTGCTAGAGACAACGCCGCAGGGGTGCTGGAGCCATTTTTTGGAAGCGTGATAGATTACTCGGTCAAGCCACCTACGGTTGGTAGTTTAGGCATCGGAAGACTATTTTACACCTTTAGACCCACTCAAGACCTTGCAGTCTCCATCGGCCCAGATATTCGGACAACTGATTATGTTGACCGCAACAGTTACGCTAACCTGAGCTTCTTAGACTTTAGCACTCAGGCGTTTGTCAATAACTATATTCTCTTCCCGGTTGATGGTCCTGCTGCTGGGGCGGCAATTGACTGGAAGCCAAGAAACGGAGCATTGGCGGTGCGGGCTTTGTATGCCGCAGGAGACCCCGCTAACCCTGGCGAGACCGGACTAAATGTCAGTACTGCACGATTTACTCCACTACTATATCCCAATGATTTTGCCTTCAATGCTCAGGGTAAACGCGGCTTATTTGGAGATACCTATCAAGGTACGGTGGAATTAGAATACGCGCCCTCTAGATCTTTTGCCCTGCGCCTGCAATACAGTGGCGGTGAAGTGTTTGATAAACGCTTTGATGTGTTTGGGGCAAATGTTGAACTGACACTAGGACAAAGGTTTGGTATTTTTGGACGCTACGGTTACGGTAGCTATAATGACACTGCCTTTGGCGAAATTAAACCCAATTATTGGATGGCTGGGATGGGGATGCGAGACTTGTTTACACGCGGTGCTTTAGCCGGAGTTGCCGTTGGTCAGCCATTTATTGCTAATGAAATCGGCAATTCCACTCAGACGAATTATGAGGCGTTTTATAACTATCCATTTAGTCGTAATATCCAAATTACACCAACAATTCAAGTGATTGATAACGCCGGAAATCAAGGCAGCAACGGCACGATTTTGACAGGCACACTCCGTACAGTCTTTTCTTTTTAGATTCCTGTTTTAGGGTGGGTACTCTGCCTACCTTATCTCAAAACAAAAATTCTCGGTTTATTGATATTGTCCTACATTAGTAAGCATTTATGGAGAGACGGAATTTAGGCAAGTGGTTTATTGATATCTGCTACGAAACAATATAAATCAATAAATTAGTGCAACCATAACATAGGAATAACAAGATTTTGCTTTTTAAGGAAAATATATAGGTGACGCAAAACTACGGATGGCGTAATATGCTTTCGGCTAATTATTGCAAAATCCCTATTTTTATTTATTGGATTAATTTTGTCATCCGTTAAATTGAGGATTTATTTCTAAAATTGTTGCTATCTAAATCTCTGTACACCCTGGGAATTAAGGATGTAGGAACAGTTTTTTTGATGTTAAATGTTAAGTATCGCCAAAAATTGGCTCAAGAACTGCAAAATCCATGATTAATTGAGGAAATATCCTTTGAGGAGTGAATGTGAATAATATTATTTTTCATAAAAGAGTTTCTGGCTTATTGAGTATGGCTGCTCTGGCGGCTCTAGGTGGTGGCTTGCCTGCTGTTGCTCAGACTGTTGACTCCACAACTCAAGAGTTTACCCAGTTTTCCGGAACTGAAGCATCTCCCAATCAGGCAAGCGTTGCAACTGTCTCAGTAGTAGATCAAGAAAATGTTTTAAATTATACTTACGATCGGGAGCAGTTTTCGGCGATCGCCACACCAGAAACCGATAGTCCTACACTTACACCCGTTCCTGGCACTGCGGTAACGTCATCTGCGGCGTTGACCTCCCAGCAACAACAGCCAACTCCTCAACCATCGGCTGCTCAAGTGGCTCAAGCAGATATTGATTTAGGTTCACCATTCAGCAGATCGGTCAGCTATATCGGTATAGCGGCAAATATTGGTGTGGCTGGTGAAAGCTCATCTTTGAGCGATGCCAATTTTATGGTGATCGGCAAAGTTGGTGTGTCAAATACTATTTCCGTACGACCATCAGCCGTAATTGGAGACGATACCACAATTTTGGTTCCTGTCACCTATGACTTTAACTACCAACGGCTATCAGATCCGTTTAGCGAACCGTTAGGTATTATCCCTTATGTCGGTGGCGGTGCAGCTTTTACAACTGGCGATGATTCAGACTTTAGTTTTATGCTAACTGGTGGCATAGATGTGCCGCTAAATCGTCAATTTACGGCAACAGCTGCTGTGAATGCAGCATTTTTTGATGAAACCGATATAGGTTTGACAATCGGAGTTGGTTATAACTTCGGTTTCTAAAAATCTCAGGTCTAGCGCTAAAAAAGATAGTAAAGCGATCGCCGGACATTCCCAAAAACTGCGATCGCCTTTCTTTATTAGTCTTTTCTCAAGCACAAGCAACATTATCTAGCTACGACTTTGTGCCTGTACAATTAACTCTTCTCAAATCTCGATTCGCCAAACATTGCACTTTGATTTCTAAAAGTGCGTTAGCGAAGCGGTACGGAAGGCGCTTCGCTTCTTTGTAATTTAATTCAAAGCTTCGTCTCTTTGACAATCAAACGCAACTACAAAGTTAGCTTCAGGGGAGCGTTGCTGTAGAAGTTGCAAATGACCGTCTGCATCAGAGCGACTACGGAATCGAGCTACAATCTCCCGTTGAGTGTCGGGAAGTAAACGAGCGACAACCCAAGAATTTAGGCGTTTTTTGTAAGTAAGTGTCTGCGTTTGCACAACAGGTTCGTTGTATTGCGTATTTTGTGTCATGATGAGGTTATCCATAAAGTGCTTGGCGAAGGGCGTTAGTGAGTCTCTTGGCGGGGATGCACTAATGCCTTATCCAAAAAAGATTGAAACCGATAACATAAGATTTGTCAATTGTCAATAACTAGAAATAGCGCCTATTTTTAGTCAGCACATGCAATTCACAAAAAACGTGCAGGAGTTAAGAATTACTGACGTAGCGACTAGACTAGAATACACCCTATTGGGAAAAGAGTTAAAGAACGCAAAAGCTGGAGATATGACTAGTATTTCCGCCCACGTGATTTGTATCAAAGCATAGAATTTAAACTAGTGCAAGTGGTTTGAGCGATTATTATCTCAGCAGACCTAACCTTGTAAGTTGATCCTCTAGTCGTACAAGTGTGTTAACAGGCGATCGCCTCTGCAAATCAACATCAGTAATTCTGGCAAAATGGCAACTTAGAGCAATGTCATGCCAATTATTATGTATTGAGACATTCCGGCAAATGGCAGCGCAAGCTCAAACAAGCTTCCACAAGCATGAATAAATCATGCTCGTGGAAGTTTTGATAATTGACTGAATCAGGAAGAATAAGAACCTAAAAAGAATGCTTTTGCATGATTTTTTCTTCCTTACTAAATAATTCTATTTTTGAAAACATAAGAACACTATTGAAGAAGATGAAGATGTAGATACATTCCAGTTTGGAATTTGAGCATTTCCTTTATCTTTAAAGATCAATATGCTGCTTTATATCAACAGTATTATCAATTACTTGAAGAATACGAAAAATCTCAAACTCAACTACAACAGACTCACTCTGAATAAAAGCGATCGTAATTTCCACTACAAGACCAGCAAACCCAACTAGAGCAAGTACAAACATTGTAGCCACACTTAACGATTATGCCCTTACTGCCTTATGCTTTAGATTTACATTTCTTAAACTCATCTAACCAAAATGGTCAATAATTTTTAATATAAAAATTACTTTGTTGCCAATAACTATAATTGTTAATGGTGATACAATCGTATGATTGTAGAGATATAGACAAAGGGGGTGAAAATATTATGTTACCCAAAGTTGTACCCAACTTAAAAAATGTCTTCGCAAGTGCCGTCGAAGATTTTGGTATTCCTGGTATTGTGGCGATAGTTGCTCTGCCTTTTGCCATTCCGGTGGTAGCAGTTGCTGGTAAATCCATAGCCAAGACAGCCATTAAAGGCGGAATAATTGCCTATGAAAAAAGTAAGGGAGCGATCGCAGCAGTTGGTGAAAACTTCGCAGATATCGTTGCTGAAGCGAAGTCAGAACTTGCTGTAACTAATAACAACAGACGCCTCCGACGGATTAGGTAGGATCGGTTGGGAAAGTCATAACTTGCGAACAAATAATGCGCTGCATAGAAAAAGCAAAAGTCATGACATTATTTTCCCCAGAAAAATAACTCCTACCAGCACTAAAAATATCCAAATAAAATAGGTTCGCAACCTCACCACAACTATCTGATTTTTAATCAGATTAAGAAATTGATCCAAGTTGCAATAAAAGGAGAAGTATTGATGCAAACAAGGAAAGACGCGGCAATGTGGAGAACACTCAAATACATTTACCGTGTCTTTGTTTGTTTACGTCACGATATTAGTCTCAAATAAGGAACTGGGTACTGGAAGGGACTAGGAATTGGGGCATAAAATTTATGAATTATGAATTATGAATTATGAAATTTTCAGCATTCAGCGTTCAGCATTCATAATTCTCATCAATCCCTAATTCCCGATACCCAATCCCCGATCCCAGTACCCAGTATCCTTGGCGCTTGGTGTGCCAGCCCCCTATAGTAGTTTGGTTCGGAGCTTTTCTAGTAGACAACTACTGCTTAGTTGGCATGCCTTGATTGGGGCTGCCTTTTAATACTTATTCCAACCACTGCAAATATGCAGGGGGCAGGGATCTATGAGTGTAGGAGAGAAGAAATAATATTTTTTTCTCCCCATCCCCCCATCCCCCATTCCTCTTCGCTTCAATACCGCAGATCCCGTCACAGTAGAGGAGGTGTGACAGACATGAGCAATTGGTACAAATTGGACACGCAAGAAGTTTTGCAACAACTGAGTAGCGATGCAACCTTTGGGTTGAGCGCAGCCGAAGCCAGTCGCCGCTTAGAGAAGTATGGTTTTAACGAGTTAATTGAGCAAGGGCAAAGAAGTCCTTGGCAAATACTTTGGGAGCAACTGACAGCCACATTGGTAATTATTTTGATTGTGGCTGCGGTTGTTTCTGGATTGTTAGGCGACTACAAAGATGCAGTGGGGATCATTGCTATTGTTGTGCTGATTGCGGTTTTGGGTTTCAGTCAAGAATACCAAGCGCAAAAAGCGATCGCCACTCTCAAAAAGCTATCTGTGCCTAATGTCAAGGTACTGCGTAACGGTAACAGCGAGGAAATCTCTGCCCGCTATCTAGTACCAGGGGATATCGTGCAGTTAGAAGCAGAAGATATTGTTCCAGCTGATTGCCGCGTTCTGGAAAGCGTTGGTTTACGAATTCAAGAAACAACCCTAACAGGTGTATCAGAACCAACAGACAAAGACCCACACACTCTCTCCCAAGCAGATCTGCAACTCGCGGATCGCCACAATATGGTTTACATGGGTACAGTTGTCACCTATGGGCGCGGTCAAGCTGTAGTGACAGAAACCGGAATGAAAACCGAGATGGGGCGGATTGCCTTGATGGTTCATGGGGTAGAGCCAGAACCAACCCGACTCCAGAAACGTTTGGATGAACTGGGAAAGGGGTTAGCAGTAGCTTCCCTAGTACTGGTAGCTGTGATTCTCGCTTTGGGAATGCTGCGCGGAGAGGACTGGAAAATCTGCTCCTGACCTCCATCACTTTGGTAGTGGCAGCTTTGCCCGAAGGCTTGCCAGCGGTAGTGACGATAGCTTTGGCTCTTGGTGCCCGGCAAATGCTGAAACGGCGAGCGCTGATTCGCAACCTACCTGCTGTGGAGACGTTGGGATCGGTGACAGTGATTTGCTCAGGCAAGACTGGCACTCTCACCGAAAACCGCATGACCGTTACAGTGCTTGATGTAGCGGGTCAGCGGATAGATTTAACTACCCGGATGCGTGCCTCTGTCGGAGAAAGAAGCCAAGAACGACCATTTCTGCTGTGCCAACCACCTGCAATATCCCTGCTTTTGGCTGGTAGTACTCTGTGCAACAACGCTTTGCTAGAGGCAGACACAGATGAGCCGCGTTACTTCCGTGCCGTAGGCGACCCGACCGAGGGTGCTTTGGTTATGGCTGCTGCTCATCAAGGACTGTGGAAAGCTGACCTGGAATATCTCATTCCCCGTGTAGCAGAAGTTCCCTATGACTCTCGGCGTCAGTGCATGACCACCATCCATAAATTCCCAACGATTCCATCCAAAATTCCCTGCGCTTTGGAAACAGTTTGGCATTGGAGCGAGAAAATCGGGGGAATGTCTTACATTGTCTTTACCAAGGGTACAGTTAATAGTCTGTTAGATATTTGCAGTCACATCTGGATCAATGGGCAGGCAAAACCACTGACCGAAATTTGGCACAGACATATTTCTGTCACCTATAGCCAGTTAGCAAAAAATGGTTTGCGGGTCATGGGTGCAGCTTTTCGACCTTTGCAATCTGCTGAAGAGTGGGAGGACGTAGAGCAAAACTTAATTTTCATTGGCATGGTCGGCATGAACGACCCAGCACGACCAGAAGTGCGAGACGCCGTACTCACCTGCAAGCGTGCTGGTATCCGTCCGGTAATGATAACAGGCGACCATCCCCTCACAGCTCGATTCATTGCCCGTGAGGTAGGTATTGCTACTGACAATCGCATCTTCACCAGTGAAGAATTGTCCAAATTAAATACTGAAGAATTGCGCTGTACGTTGGATGATGTATCTGTTTATGCACGAGTTTCCTCGAAACACAAGTTTGAGATTGTCGAGACTCTGCAACAACAGGGGCATATCGTCGCCATGACTGGTGATGGTATTAATGACGCGCCAGCTCTTAAAACGGCAGATATTGGTGTGGCGATGGGGATTCGGGGTACAGATGTAGCAAAAGAGGCAGCAGATATGGTGCTGCTAGATGATAACTTTGCTACCCTGGTTGCTGCCGTTAAAGAAGGACGTGTAATTTATGACAATATCCGCAAGTTTATTAAGTATCTGCTGAGCAGTAACGTTGGTGAGTTGTGGGTAATGCTGCTGGCTCCTTTTTTGGGAATGCCGTTACCGTTGTTGCCACTGCAAATTCTCTGGATTAACCTAACTACTGACGGTTTACCAGCCCTAGCTCTTGGTGTAGAACCAGCAGAGCGTGACACCATGAATCGTCCTCCTCATCCTCCCAATGAGAATATTTTTAGTCGAGGAATAGGTAGGGATATCATCTGGATAGGATTACTGATGGGATTTGTATCTCTGGGTACAGGCTACTGGTACTGGAAAACAGGCAACTCTGCTTGGCAAACCATACTGTTTACTACCTTAACTCTCTCCCAGATGGGTAATGCCTTAGCAATACGTTCAGAGCGTGACTCGTTGTTTAAAATTGGCTTGCTCTCTAACAAGCCACTGTTAGGAGCTGTAACTTTAACGTTGGGTTTGCAAATAGCAGTACTGTATGTTCCGTTCTTCCAAAAATTGTTCAACACAGCACCCCTGTCAGCAGTAGATTTAGCTATTTGTTTAGGTATAAGTAGCGTAGTTTTCTGGTGTGTGGAATTGGAAAAATGGGTTCTTCGTCGTAGCCAGACTCAGACCAAAAAGTTGCATCTGCTTTCAGAAACCAAGCAGGATAACGACGCCCAAGTGCGTCAGCGTGCCAGTGGATCTGCTTTTGCATCACCACGTCTGCGCTTGTGTAATTCCTCGAAACCGCATTATCGCGCCTCTTCTTTACGTCTACATTTGCGTTTGAAAGCGAGTGGATACAAACGCAAATGATTTGATCCCCCCGACCCCTTTTAAAAAGGCAGGGCTGTTTCATTCTAAAACGGAAAAAAGTAATCGGATGTTATGGACACAATGTCGTGTGGCTGTAGTTAGTGAATCAAAATCATTGTTGCGAAACAGATTAATCACGAAACTGCGAATGTCAATTCCTCAAAATTCACTTCTGCGATCGCACGGCGAATTGTTGAGTATGATGGAACTCTTGTTTTGGTATCTCTAATATTTCGATTAAAGATTGTTTATGGCGTTTGACGAAATCTCCTAAAGCTCTATAACCCAGATAACCGCTCATTGTTCCCATGATTACCAACACTAGCACAAGCCATAAAGGATGCCTTTGTCCTTGTTTTGTACGAAAATCTGTCACTTTCTTGAGTTCTGCGATCATCGTGGCAGTCATTGCTACTCTCGAAAAACACATTTATCATCTGATTCAACCATTTTCCTTTACAGAATGAAACAGTCCTGCTTTGCCACGATGGATGGGTGAGACACCTGTCCCAAAATAAAATCAAATATGCTAGTAAAACCGACCTTGTTTATTTTCTGCCAAATTGCCAAGTGATAACGAACTCATCCTGTTTGTCTCGCTGCTTTTTGTAGATGGAATTAAATAGACCATTCGGGAGCATCTTATGCAATTTCAAATTCGCATCTTTATGCAGCATCTTGTTAGCAGCGACGATGATAATCGCGGTAGTGGTAGATGAGGAGAAGACAATAGGTTTTGGGATAAATATAAATAATTTTTTGGTTAGTGACAAATAGCTTTTCAAAGACAAAATTGTTAGTTAAATGCAATTATGACACTTCACTGCTAGCAGTTTTGTATTGACAATAAGCAAGCTTTTAGCTATTAATTTATCCCAATAGCTAGCCAACTGTTTTAAATAAAAAGCATATAATCGTGTAGAGACGCGAAACCAAGCTCCAGAAAAGCCTGTGGCGTACACGTCTCTACTCTCGTTTAATATTTATCCACTTCTTGTTTAGGCAACTTCCCTCAATTGCGGCTTTTCATTTACCTCTGGAACATTCAAAGTTAATTGTTCGGCGTGAGGCACTGCTGCTTGTTCCAAAATCTTCACTTCGATATTCACACTTACCAAATAGCTGCCTGTATCTGCACCAACTTCTTCAGCAACTAATTTAGCTAGGTCTGGACGTTTGGCAGTTAATGGATCGCGTAAAATACAGCGATCCCATTCGTGCTTGGCAGTCGGATTGAGGCTGAGAATGTAGTGCTTAATCATAGAACAAAACCTTGAACCCATCTTCCAGAAAGCTTTTAGATTGTAGAGACACGTACGCCGCAGGCTTCCCCATAAGCTAATTCCGCGCCTGTACACTTAAGTTTGTGGATGCTACCTCTCTATTATAGTACTAATGTACTAAATACGGGAGTGGGGGAGTGGGAGAGTGGGAGTGGGAGACGACCAACCACCAACCATCAACCACCAACCACCAACCACCAACCATCAACCACCAACCACCAACTACTAACCACTAACTACCAACCACCAACAAATGACTAATGACCATTGACTATTGACCATTGACTGCTGAAGAATTTACCTTCGCGTCAATTTGAGATTTTAGTCTGGGAACATCATTTACCCAGATAGCTTGTTGTGCCACAGGAATGGAAATTCCGACTTGATCGAAGGCAATTTTCAGGCGTCGGCGAAATTCCCGTGCGACATCCCATTGTTTGAGCGGTTGTGTTTTAATCCACACGCGAATTAATAAACCGCGATCGCCAAAGTTATCTATTCCCAAAACTTGGGGGGTTTCCACAATTTGATGCTTCCATTGCGGATCCTCATCCATCTTTACAGCAACAGTCTTAATCAAATTCAAAGCCTGGTCAATATCAGTTTCGTAGGCAACAGGGATAGTTAAATCGGCCCGTGACCAACGGCTAGAAAGATTGGCAACAATTTTGATTTCACTGTTGGGAATGGTAATTAAGCGCCCTTCCGCATCTCGGAGTTGGGTCATCCGTAGATTAAGATTTTCTACTAAACCTCCTACATTTCCCACAGAAATCACATCACCTAAGGCATACTGGTCTTCAAGGATAATTAAAAAGCCGTTAATTGCATCTTTGATCAGGTTTTGAGAAGCGAGAGATACTGCAACACCAACTAAACTCGCACCTGCTAGCAATGGAACAACATCTATACCCAAAAATATCAAAGACATTAAAGTACCAAATCCCACCAAAGCAATACCAGTGATACCTTTAGTAACACCAGAAATGGTAGAAACTCGTAACTGTAGTCTTTCAGAAGTTTCTGGAGTTAGCAAGGCACTACTACTAACAAAAGCAGAGGTAAAACGGTCAATCAGGGCACAGCTAAAACGTACTGCTACATAAGTTCCTACTGCCACACCGGCCAATTTCAAGGGAATTTGCAAACCAATGAAAATTCCTAGCTGTAGCGATCGCGTGTAGGGAAATAAACCCAGTATAAAGAAAGTTCCACCTCCCCAAACGGTTGCTTGAGCTAGCTGAAACAGCCGTTTCTTTACTTCTTGAATATTCCGATGTTGCTGGCGATTCAGTTGCGTTGTAATCGGTTGAGTTGTTGATGAGTCTGATGAATTTAGGTGTACTGGATACCATCTTGAGCGTCGTTCCCACCGAGAAAGTGACCAACTGATGACCATCATGGTTAGTACACCTCCGGCAGCAATTGCACCTTGACGAATTAAAAACTCTGGCTGCCGTTCCTGTTTTGCCTGCTTTAATTCTTCCTGTAAGTTTTCACTGATTTGAGTCGCCAACGCAAAAGCATTTTCTTGTCTTAGTCTGGCATCTTGGTCAGTAATAGTCATCAGGGGTTGGTCATTGACATGAATGACTGGTAATGCGTTTTCAGTCCGGATTTGCACATCAAGTTCCGCATTTGATTTTTGAAAGTAATCCTGGCTAATCCGATCTAAATTTTTTTGGATATTTTCCAAACGCTCAGTGATGTTCGCTTTTGGTGCAGCTACTTGAAATAAACGCTTACCATCCAAATAAACCCAGCCTGTGACTGTGCCTGTAACTGTTCTGCTTTCGGAGTCACTGCTCCTCAAATTCAGCTGTTGCAGATTAGGTAAAAAGGGAATCTGCGCTGTAGCTTTTGGCATTACTCCAACAGTTATCACCATTGAAGAGAAAGCGATCGCTACGAATTGAGAACGCAATGGACACCTCCTTTATCATTTCGATGCTGGTGATAGAGTACTAGGTATTGGGTATTGGGGATTGGTGATTGGGGATTGGGAGAAGATTCTTCTCATCTCCTACCTAGTCCTCATTGCCGACGGACAGTCGCCCCAAGTCGGGGAACCCGCCCACGGCGCTGTCCTCCCTAATCCGTACTCCCGGTGGTCGTGGGGCCCCCGAGTTCCCCAGTCCCCAGTCCCCAGTTCCTAGTCCCCAGTCCCCAGTCACCAGTTCCTTCCAGTTGATGCTGACAAATCAACCTCAGTAATTGTACCTGTCCGCAGCTCAGTGTTTATCTGTATTTACTTTATGAAAAGTTTATTTTATTTTCATTTTTAGTTTGATAAAGACAAACTATTCAACCTAGAACACCTGCTCTCAAAGAGGAGACGACACACATAAACCTATTGCAGCAGTTACCTTTGCAGCCTTGTAGGGAAATAATAGAGGTAAAAAGAAAGATAAATTTAAAGCAAAGAAGTGGATGTTCTGGTTGAATTCGCATCTCTTAGAATAATCTAGTAGAGTGCGTGAAAATTTACGCAACTTTACTTACTTTGTATTGAGGAACTATTTAATGACCGCAACTTCTCCCCGATTAAAGCACGAGGTTAAAGACCTCGCCCTAGCTCCTTTGGGAAGACAGCGCATTGAATGGGCTGGACGCGAGATGCCAGTATTGCGGCAAATTCGCGATCGCTTTGCCCAAGAAAAACCCTTTGCGGGCATTCGCCTTGTGGCTTGCTGTCACGTCACAACAGAAACAGCAAATCTCGCAATTGCCTTGAAAGCTGGTGGTGCAGATGCTGTATTAATTGCCAGCAACCCCCTTTCAACTCAAGATGACGTCGCTGCTTGCCTCGTCACCGACTATGAAATTCCTGTTTTTGCCATCAAAGGCGAAGATAACGAAACCTACAGCCGCCACGTACAAATCGCTCTAGATCACCGTCCCAACATTATTATTGATGACGGTTGTGACGTGGTTGCCACTCTGGTACAAGAACGCCAAAACCAACTCGCTGACATCATCGGCACTACAGAAGAAACCACCACAGGCATTGTGCGGTTGCGTGCCATGTTCAAAGATGGCGTTCTCACCTTCCCAGCAGTGAATGTCAACGACGCCGATACCAAGCACTTCTTTGACAACCGCTACGGTACAGGACAATCAACCCTGGATGGCATTATCCGTGCTACCAACGTCCTGCTGGCTGGTAAAACCGTTGTTGTCGTCGGTTACGGCTGGTGTGGTAAAGGTACTGCTTTACGCGCACGGGGATTAGGTGCAAACGTGATTGTCACCGAAATTGACCCCATCAAAGCCATTGAAGCTGTAATGGATGGCTTCCGCGTACTGCCAATGGCAGAAGCTGCACCCCTAGGCGATTTGTTTATCACGGTTACTGGCAACAAGCACGTCATTCGTGGCGAACACTTCGACGTGATGAAAGACGGTGCTATTGTTTGTAATTCCGGTCACTTTGATATTGAAATCGACCTGAAAGCCTTGGGTACTAAAGCCAAAGAAGTGAAGACAGTACGTCCTTTCACCGAAGAATATCGCCTGCAAAATGGCAAATCAGTTGTAGTTTTGGGTGAAGGACGCTTGATTAACCTTGCCGCCGCCGAAGGACACCCCAGTGCGGTGATGGATATGAGCTTTGCTAACCAAGCTCTTGGTTGCGAATACCTGGTCAAGAATAAAGGTAAGCTGGAACCTGGTATTCACTCCATTCCCACCGAAGTTGATCAAGAAATTGCCCGCTTGAAGTTGCAGGCGATGGGAATTAAGATCGACTCCCTTACGCCAGAACAAGTTGAGTACATCAATTCTTGGACTTCTGGCACCTAATCTTTACCGATAATTTACGTACAACCACAACAGAAAAGTTAAGCTTAAGCTAGGTTTTCTAAGGCTATTGCCTTGGGGTAGGCGTATTGCCTATCCCTTTTTTTTATTGATGTTGCTTGTTGGTTGGGATAAATATAGCTATAGCCAGGTATGTTAGGACATCATCTGATCGTAAAACCTTGACACCAAAGGACTTTCAAGCTTGTTAAGAGTTCCCTGTTAAGAGTTCCCTGCTATAAAAGTAGTCCCAGTCAGTTCAAACCCACATTCCGCCCTTGTTTGCGAATAGTTCAATTAAAGGGAATTGGTATTAGCAGTGTTGGTCAATTCCATAATTTTTTCAAATTGAAAGTTCTTCGCTAAATCGGCGAGAAATTCTACTAACAGAGATTGTTCGGGAGGAATTTGCTCAAGTAATTCTAAAATCATGTCATCACTGCATTGAGCAGCTGCATGGTACACTTGTGTCAACCATTCAGACGGCATTTCAGACAATAAAGCAAGTAAATCAGTTGAATTTAATATTTGTGTTGTGTTTGTTTGCTTTTCTTTTAACATCTGATTATTTTCTTCTTTGTAAAGATATCTTACTCCCAGATATTGGCTGACTATTTCTAGTAATAGTTCTTCACGGAAAGGTTTGTTAATAAAATCATCACAACCCGCTGCCATCATTGCCTGTCGTTGTTCCTCAAAGGCGTTAGCAGTGAGAGCGATGATGATGGTATTAAGAGTGGGAGAGTGGAGGAGTGGGAGAGTGGGGGATATTTCTCCCTCTCCCCCCCTCTCCCTTTCTCCCCGTCTTCCTCTCTCTCTTGCTTTAATCTGCCTGGTGGCTTCATAACCATCCATCACAGGCATTCGCATATCCATGAAGATGAGGTGTGGCTGCCAAGACTCCCAAACAGAGATAGCTTCAGCACCATTTGTGGCTTCTCTAATGGAAAAGCCAATAGATGTAAGTAATTTTACTAATGGCCAGCGGCTGTCATTGGCGTCATCAACTACCAAAATACGGTATTCGCCTTCATCAGGTGCTAAACCAATTACTTGGCGGTGTGGGGTAGTGGTGGTCTGTATTTCACTTGGAGAAGCTAGACTGATTTGAATATGAAAGGTAAATGTACTACCCACACCGATAGTACTACTAACGCTGATTTCACCTCCCATCAGTCGCACGTACTTGCGGCTAATGGCCAAACCTAGTCCGGTTCCCTGCTGGGATTTTCTGCCTGTTTCGGTTTGCCCAAAAGCTTGAAACAGCTGTTTAAATTCTTCTGGAGAAATACCAGAGCCAGTGTCAGTTACCTCGAAGCAGAGATGGGGTGGTGGGGTGCTGGGGTGGTGGGGAGAGTTTTTCCCCCCATCTCCCCATTGCCCCTTATCCCCACAAAGTGGGGGCCCCCCCTTCCCCATCTCCCCATCTCTCAGCAAAACGCGCAACTTCACGCTACCAGTCTCAGTAAATTTAATTGCATTTCCCAAAAGGTTGAGTAAAACTTGCCGCAGTTTGCTAGCGTCGGTTTTTACATATCTGGGAAGATCTGGTGCATATTCAAACATCAGTTCTAAGCCTTTGGCAGCAGCACGGATGTGCAGCATTTCTTGGAGGTTATCCAACAGGTGAATTAAATCAAAGCTGGATAAATTCAATGTGGTTCTACCAGCTTCGATTTTGGACATTTCCAGAATGTCGTTGATTAAGTTGAGCAGATGTTCGCCAGCACGATTGATAATTCTCAGGTTTTGCTGATGTTCAGTGGAGAGAGTACTGTCACGACTCATGACTTGAGTGAAGCCAAGAATGGCATTAAGTGGGGTACGCAATTCATGACTCATGTTGGCAAGAAATTCGCTTTTGGCATGGTTGGCGGCATCAGCGGCGATGACTGCTTGTTGCAGTGCTTGTGATTGTCTTTGAGTCTGTGCCAGTAATTCAGCTTGCTGTAAAGCGACTCCCAACTGATTACCTATTTGCACGACAATGTTAATCTCTTCTTTTTTCCATTGACGGGGAGCAGAATTTTGATAACTTGCCAGTAGTCCCCAAAGTTGATTGCCACAAAAGATGGGAACAGTAATATAAGCTCTGACTTGAAAGTGCTCTAAGAGGTTGATGTAACAAGGATCAAACCCAGCTGTGTAAATATCTGGTATGCAGAGGAAACTTGCACCTCGGGTGTAAACTCCGCCTTGGGTTTCTTGCAGATAAGTATCGAGTACTTGGTTATCTGTACTATTCAATGTTTGGATGATGCAGCGTTCGTTTTGAATAGTGCTTTCTGAAGAATTGGGGTCATTATTGTCTTGTTCGATCAGCGAAATCCAGCCACTCCCCACCGACTCAGCTACAAACTCGCCACTCCAGTCAGGATTGAAACGATACACAATTACGCGATCACAGTTTAGTACTTGCCGCAATTCTTCGGTCGTAGCGGTAAAAATTGTTTCTATTTCCAATGTCTGGCGCATTCTTTGAATGACCTGAGCTATGGCTTTTTCCCTCTCTGCGCTCTCCCGCGAGGCATCTTCAGCAAGTTTGCGTTCGGTGATATCTGTAACTGTGCCGATGTATCCTTTCAATTCGCCGTCATCATCAAATTCTGGCAGAGCTTGACTAATTACCCAGACAATTTTGCTGTCAGGATGTACAAAGCGATACTCAAAATAAAAAGGCTTTTTAGCTGCTATTGTTTCCTGCCATTCGGCAAAGACGCGATCGCGATCGTCAACATGTATGGCGCTAGTCCAACTGTTACCCAAACCAGCTTCGGTCGAAAGTCCGGTAATATCGCTCCAACGCTGATTCACATAAAGACAATTGCCACAGGAGTCGGTGTGAAATATACCTACAGGCGAGGCTTCTGCTAGGGTTTGATATCGCCGCTGACTTTCTTGCAAAGCTAATTCAGCTTGCTTGCGATCTGTGATTTCTAGCACAACTGTACCCACACCAGAGGGGCTGGTGTCATCTCCAGGAATGGGAAAGTAAGAAGCTAAAAAGTGACGCACGATATCTGATTGTTGAGGTAATGAACCGCTCACTTCCACATTCATAATCGGTTTACCAGTCTGTAGCACCTGTTCGTAGAATGGTACTACCAAGGGTGCAATCTGGGGTATTATCTGTGAGAGAGTTTTGCCAATGTGCTCTTGTTGGGGTAGCCCGTGAATATCTGCAAGGATTTCGTTGATTTGCACGTACCGCAGTTGGTTATCTAAAATATTCATGCCCACGGGAGCGCAGGAGAAAAAGGCATTGAGGCGAGCTTCCCGCAAAGCTAGTTCTCGTTCTAAGGTTTTGCGTTCGGTGATGTCTTTGTGCGTACCTGTCATCCGCAGCGGCTCTTTGGATTCATTGCGCTCAAATACCTGAGCGCGAGACTGTATCCATTTCCATTCACCAGATTTAGAACGCATGCGAAATTCTACTTCATACGCAGGACTTTCACCGCGAAGATAGGCCTCTAATGCTAACTTGATTACTTCCGCATCCTCCGGATGTACCAACTGCCGAAAAGCTTGAGAATCATCTCCTATTTCGTGTTCTTCATATCCCAGCATTTTCTTCCAGCGCCAATCGCGGTAAACTTTGCCAGTTTTGATCTTCCAATCCCACAATCCTAAATCACTACCCTCTAATGCCAGTTGCAAACGTTCTTCGCTTTGGCGATGGGCAGCTTCTACTTGTTTGCGTTGAATGAGCGCACCTAATTGAGCCGCAACAGTACTCACCAAATATAGCAAGCGCTGATCTACTGCACTGGGGCTGCGTTTAAAGAATGCCAACACTGCCACTACTTCACTGCCAGCCAAAATGGGAACGGCAAAACCAGCTTTTAATCCGACTTGCGCTGCTTGTTGCGTTAGCGCAGCGGCTCCTTTGGAGCTTCGCGTAAATTCAGATTCTGCAACTTCAGAAACATCTTCTATCCATTCTGGTTGTTTATTGCGCCAAACTCGTCCTAGCAGTCCCACACCTTTTTCCAATCTGATCAATTGGCTATATCGGCAAAGTTCTTCTAAACAACTATCTTGTCCGTACCAACCAAGGCTATACTCCAAAGCACTGCCATTTTCACTGGGTATCCACGCTTCGCCAAAATCCCAGCTGATAGTGGTGCAAATTAAGCGCAAAACAAGGGCTAGGGCATTGTCTACGTCTACAGCGCGACTGATAGCTTGGGTTGTCACCAGCAGCAGGCGACTTTCATTTTCTGCCTGCTTGCGTTCTGTTATGTCACGAGCAGTACCGAGTAAATACTGTTGTCCGTCAATCTCGATCAATTCTGCACTGAACAGTGTTGTTCTGATTTCCCCACTCGCACTACGAAAATCAACCTCATGGTTGCGAATTGCTTTTGTTTGGTGCAAAATCTGAAACAATGTAGCGCATTCTTCTAGATTCACCCAAATATCCAATTCTTTGTAGGTGCGGTCAATTACTTGAGAACGAGAATAACCAAAAAATTTACAGAAGCTGTCGTTAACTTCGATGTAGCGTACTTCTGGAAAAGTAGTGAGGGCGATCGGATCGGGAGATGAGCGAAAAGCTGAGGCTAACTTGGCTTCGGATTGTCGCAGCGCTGCTTCTGTTCGGCGTCGTTCTCGCGCTTCTAGCACCAAAGAAACTAAATTGCTGAGGGAACGAGCAAAATTTTGGTCTTCTGGTGTCCAATTACGAGGAGCACCTACGTGTTCCAAGCATAAAACACCTACCGTTACACCTGCAAGCTTCACAGGTGTATCGAGCATCGCAGCAATTTCCAATGGAGTTAAATAAGACTGGGAAAATTCTCTCGTTCTTGGATCGGTGTAAGCATCTGTGGCTGCAATTGGTTGGTCTTGCTGCAAAGCTTGAAAATAAGCTGGGTAATCTGCCACTAACAGAGAAAATCCATCACTGTGCTGATTATGAGTCTTGTCAAATAGGTCGAAGCAGTGAATATGTGTGCGTGTTTCGTCGTATAGCCAGACGCTGGCTCGGGCTACCTCAATGTTCTTGGCTCCTGCTTCCGTGATTTTACTTAAAGCGGCTTTCAAATCGCCTTGATAAAGCACCTGATTTTTTGCCAGTTCCGTCAATACGAGGTTATGCTTGCTGAGCTTGTCGGCGCTTTCTTTTATTGCTTGTTCTGCCCGTTTTCGCGCTGTAATATTTGTAGCTGTACCTGTAACTCCAACAATTGTCCCTTCTTCATCCTGGACGGCGATCGCATTAAACATTAGGTAAAGCTGGCTACCATCTTTATGAATGCAGGTAGTTTCATACTGAAAGACAGATTCGCCATCAAGAATACCTCCGAAGGCTTCTAGGTCTTTAGCAACATTTGCAGGCGATATAAAATCAGTGAAGGGACGCCCGAGCATTTCTTCGGGTTCGTGACCGTAAATCTGTTTGACGGCGGCGTTGACAAAGGTAATCAGCCCTTGCAAATCCACCGACCAAATCATGTCTTGGGATGTCTCAACCAAGCGGCGATATTTACTTTCGCTTTCTTTAGTAGCTGCTTCGGCGCTGAGGCGATCGCGAATTTCTTGCTGGAGTTGGAGATTTTGCCTGTCTAATTTCAAACGGGCTTGTTTTTCTTGCTCTAGCAGTTGAGCTTGAGCGATCGCTATTCCCAGTTGCGCGGCGATGGACTCTAATAGTTCAATTTCTTCTTGACTCCAGTCCCGATAGCGATCGCACTGATGCAAACCAATTGCGCCATTTGGTTTACCTTTATAAGATGTGCGTACTGCCAGCATGGACTTCAGACCAGTCTTTTGGCTAATCGCCTTGGTTTTCTGCAACAGCGGATCGGTATAGACATTGTTCGAGGCGATCGCTTTATCTTGTGAAAATACCTGTTGGGCATGCAGATTACTCATCACAGGTACTTCCACATTCATGAGCGAGGTAATGCCAGGAGCGAGGTATTCGCCCACTACCTGCATTCTAGGAGTTGGTTCGGTGACGTAGGTACGAATAAGGGCGCGACTGACACCAAAAACCTGACCTATTTGTATAGCAGCTGTCTCAAAGATTTTTTGACTGTCTAACTCGGAACGGATTTTATCTGTTATTTCTCTCAGAACTTCTAGAAAGCGTTTGCGAGATTTTTGCGCTGCTTCAATACGCTGACGTTCTTGCATCTCCCAAAGCAGTTGCTTGTTTTGCTCTTTGAGCTGCTTTTGTAGTTTTTGGATGGTGAGCTGATTTTCTACACGCGCTATAACTTCTTCGGCTTGCAGTGGCTTGATGATATAGTCAAAAGCACCTAACTCGAAAGCTTTGACTTTTTCAGAAACTTCGTCTACGACACTGAGAAAAATTATTGGGATATCCTGAGTTTTACTGTGGGCTTTCAGTTGCTTGCAAACTTCATAGCCATTCATTTCTGGCATCAGAATGTCCAGCAAAATCAAATCGGGAGGAGAAGCGAGCGCTGCATTAATTGCCAATCGTCCGGAAATTGCTCTTTGAACTTTGTAACCTTTGCGAATGAGGATATCGGATAAAAAATGTAAATTTTCGGGTTTATCGTCAACTAACAAAATTTTTATCTGCTGAGTATTCATTTTTATTTATATAAAAAATATTTACTAAAAAATTTAAATTAATTATTTATTTTAACTGGTCGCGTTTCGTGAGTCCCCCGCTATACCACCTTGATGTTAGCGGCGTTGGGTGAACGCCGCTCCACGCTTGAGGGGACTCTTTACTGGAGAATGGGGCAATGGGCATTGGGCAAAGGGCATGGGGCATCGGTAAGAAAACCAATTTCCAATTCCCAATGCCCAATGCCCAATCCCCAGTCCCTTTTACTTATTTATTGATAATTTGTGCTGTTAGATGAACTATAATATCAAAACGAAAATCATTAATTAAAGATTTTAAACCTGCAAGTAAACTTGCCTGATTTTTTGGTATGTCTTCAAGAAGTTCATAAATTAATTCTTCATTGACTTCATTGGAGGCTTGATATAAATCTCTCACCCAATCTAAAGGCATTAGAGCTAATTCTTGAAGTAAAAATGAATCTGCATAACGTTTACTGGCACTATTACTTATAATAGGCAATTGTTCATAAATATAACTCACCTCTAAATACTCTGCCATTTTTGCCAAGATTACTTCTTCAGAAAAAGGCTTGGATACAAGATCATTACAACCAGCAGTTAAAATTTCTCTTTGCCTCTCAATAGAGATGGTTGTAGTGAGGGCGATGATAATGGTATGGAGCGATGGGGTGTAGACGCCCTCCGGGCGACTTCCCGTAGGGTTGGGGTGATGAGGAGAAACGTTCCCCCCATCACCCCACCTTTCCATCTCCCTATCTCCCTGTCTCTCCCTCTTCCTAATCTCTTTGATTGCAGCCTCCATAACTGGTATATGGGTGTTTATCCAGATTAAATGTGGTTGCCAACTTTCCCAAACAGCGATCGCCTCTTGAGAATTTTCAGCCGTACGCACTACAAAACCAGTTCTTTCTAGCAATTTCATAAGCGATTTAGTGGTTTCTATAGTGTCATCAACTACAAGAATTCGATATACTGGTTGACCAGGCTGCAAACCAATCACTCGCTGCTGCTGTTTTGCGATCGCTTCTGAAGCATCTACGACTGTGATTTTGATTTTAAACTTAAAAATTGACCCTTGACCTAAACTACTCTCTACGGTAATATTTCCTCCCATCATTTGTACAAACTTACGGGTAATTGTCAAACCTAAACCAGTTCCTTCCGTAGATTTTTTCCCCACTTCTGCTTGTACAAAAGCATCAAATAATTTTTCAATTTCATCACGTGCGATCCCGCAACCAGTATCTTCTACCTCAAATAAAAGATAGGATGAATTTATTTTCTCATCTTCTATACTCACTCGCAATATTACAGTTCCATTTTTAGTGAATTTAATGGCATTATCAATGAGATTAATTAAACAGCAACGTAACTTTTTTTTATCAGTTTTTATATATTGAGGAGTATTTGGCGCAATATTAAATATCAGTTTATTTTTCTCCTGTACTGCTTTGACTTGAAACATCTCTTCAATACTGTCAAGTAGGTAATAAAAGTCAAAGCTACTTTCCTCAAGCCAAATTACACCTGCCTCAATTTTGGAGAGTTCTAAAATATCATTAATTAATGCTAGTAAATGCTCACCGCTACGATAAATAATTCTGAGATTTTCCTGTACATCCTCGCTTAAATCGAAGTCGCGGCTGATGAGTTGTGTCAAACCAAGAATAGCATTTAAGGGTGTTCGCAATTCATGGCTCATATTTGCTATGAAGTTAGTCTTTGCTTGAGATGCTGCTGCCGCCGCTGCTTCTGCTTTGTATCTTTCTGCAATTTCCTTTTGTAGTTGTTGATTCTGCTGTTTCAGCTGTTTATTTAGTCTTTGGATGATAAGTTGATTTTCTACCCTTGCCAAAACTTCTTCTGCTTGAAATGGTTTGGTGATGTAGTCTACACCACCGGTTTTGAAAGCTTTCACTTTATCAAAAACATCATGAGAAGCACTCAGAAAAATGATTGGGATATGGAAAGTAACTTCATCAGCTTTCAGTTGTTGACAAACTTCATAGCCATCTACTTCTGGCATTTTGATATCAAGCAAAATTAGATCTGGTAAAGCCAATTTTGCAGCTGCCAAAACCATTGAGCCTTGAGTCAAACTCCAGACTGTATATCCATAGTGAGACAGTGTAGCAGCTATAGCTTTTAGATGTTCCAGAGAGTCATCAACTATTAAGATGTTGCCTTTGCTTACCTGCTGTGAATTACTATCCATTATGTCGATGAAACTAGCAATATCGTTTTCACATTTACATGGCTTAGAAACGCCACCAAGTTCTTTGCAGGTGACTGAGAATACCAATTGCGATCGCTGCTAAGAATAACAGCAAAATCACTCCTCCGGGAATAAAAGTGAGTATACCAAAGCCTCTCAATACCCAAACAGCGATCGTAATACCGAGAAAGATGCCGAAAACCTGGGTTAATCTGCGATTTAATTTTGATGAAGATGGACTCACGTAATTTACCTCTTGATTTTAGGGATGAGAGACTGGGGACTGGTGACTAGGGAAAGGGGACAAGGGAGACAAGGAGGGATGGGAGGATGGGGCGAACCGCTTCGCGGAATTCACGCATTCAAAATTTTTGACTTTTGAATGCGTGAATGCGTGACTTTTCATCTCCCCACCTCCGGTTCTCCCCTCCCACTCTCCCCGATCCCCAATCACCAGTACCCAATCTCTGTGTCATTCTACCTATGAAAAATAAAGTTTTTCATAAAACTTGTGACAGATTTTGCATATAATTAAGTATTATTACATAATACTTCGTAATGAAAATTACTTAATTTTAGTTAAATTTTGGGCATAATAATCAGTAAAGGACTATTCCGGAAATCTTGTATATTGGACTGGAACTAAAATTGTTGACATATGACTCAATCGGTTTAGATAGTTAATAACTTAGGCCGATGAAAGTGGATGTGTTGAGGAGTAACTGAAAACATTATGTCTGCATCTTATATTTCAGACTTATTTACCGCAGGTTCGCAAATGGCTTGGACTCAAGACAAGCAACAGAGAATAATACAGGGTGAAATCTTAACAGAAACGCGATCGCATACAGCTTGGGGTGGTGCTGTCACTGCTTGGATGTATTTGCCAATGGTGCGATCGCAAGTCTTTTCGCAACTCACAGATTACCCTCGGTGGGTGCAATATTTTCCCGATGTTAGCAAAAGCGAAGTATTGTACAGACGAGGCGAAATCAAGCGTTTGTATCAAGTGGCACAAAAAGCTTTCTTATTTTTTAGTGCCCATGTAGAAATTTATCTAAATGTAGTAGAAGAATTGGGACAGAAAATCCAGTTTCGCTTGGAAAAAGGTACTTTTAACGATTTTAGTGCGGATTTATACCTACAAGACTGTGATAATGGCACTTTGCTAAGTTATACCGTACAAGCTACCCCTAGCATTCCCATACCGTCACTTTTTATTCAACAAGCCATGAATTTTGAATTGCCTGCAAATATGCGTAAAATGCGACAAGTTATTTGTACTAGTCAGTAAAAACAATGTCACAGGCACAAGAAATATTAGACTTTTGGTTTGGCAAACCCGATCAAGCCGATTACGGCAAACCAAGGGATTTTTGGTTTACCAAGAAACCAGAGTTTGATGAACAAGTGCGAACCAGGTTTTTAAAAGATTACCAAAAGGCAGCAGAGGGTTACTTAGAGGACTGGATAGAATTTCCCGATACCTGTTTGGCACTTATTTTACTGCTGGATCAGTTCCCCCGAAATATGTTTCGCGGTACTCCAGAAGCCTTTGCAACTGACTGGGAAGCACTCTCAACAGCTCATCACGCTATTGCAAAAGGCTACGATCGGAAATTGCTGCCCGTACAACGCTGGTTTATTTATTTGCCCTTTGAACACAGTGAAAACCTGGAAGATCAGCGTCGGGCAGTAAAGTTATTTCAGCAACTCAGTGATGACCCTGATAGTGCCAGCTGCATTGACTATGCCATTCGTCACATGGAAGTGATTGAACGCTTTGGGCGTTTTCCCCATCGGAATGCGATTTTAGGAAGAACCTCAACTTCAGAGGAGAAGGAGTTTTTGAAGCAGTCTGGGTCACGGTTTTAGGTTAATCTTACCCAAAGACGCATTTATTAATCAAACAGTGCGTTTTTGGGGATTTTATAAACGATTAAAGAGGTGATCGCAATTAATAAGACAGTAAACTTGAGGAGCCACGATAAGTACGTGCTGTTTTTTCACAAGGCTGGATCTCATCTCCAAACACCCAACCTTGTGTACCATCAGAAAGTTTGACTTGTACAAAATCTCCTCGCGCTTGAATAAATAAAACCTTCTCGCCAAGATTCAATTGTTTCATTGCGCCAACTTCTGTTTGTGGTTCAGGGCGTAAATTTGCCAATAATTTCCCGCCAGAGGGAGAAACAAGACGACACAGTTGCGGTTGTTGTAATACAAGATTTTGTTGTGAATTACCTTTACCTAACTTACCAGTATTCAAAACAATTACACCGGCGATCGCGCTGATCAAAACTGCCGTACCTATCTTTGGTATTGGTGGTTTCACTTGCTTGGGTGAAGCCGAAACACTGGTAGGATTCTGTGGTAGTACGGGCTTAGCAACTTCTTCTGACTTTTTAATTTGCGATATTCGTATCGTCTTGAGCACAGGTTGTGGCGATGCTAGTGTAATAGCAAAACGTCTAGCGTACTCTATCGGAGTGTAGCCATTAGGATACTGCTTGCACGTAATCTCTTTAACCTTAAAATCCTGTTTACCTAAGCGCAAACTGCTGCCAACAGCAAGAGGTATTTCACCAGCCAAAAGTAATTGTCCATCAACGATAGGAGGATTTTGCTGGCGAAGATTCCGCAAATAAAACCTCTGCTTTTGAGAATGAAAAAAGATTTCTGCGTGCAGCCCAGATATTGTCGGATCTAGTAAAACAATATCGCACTCTTGAGGGTCACGACCGATGCGAATTTTCCCTGGGTTTTTGCTCTCTTGATTCTCCAGAATTGTACGATATTTTACTTGCCCATCTTCTACCCATTCTAGAGTTAGTTGATGTAAGTTCGTAGTAGTAATTTCTGGTTTGACCTCAGTTTTGACAGTCTTACTAACATTAGAATTTGCCAATTCTCGAAGCGCTTGCAATGCTTCAGTTGCTGTCTGGTAGCGGTCTTTGAAATGGTAGCGCGTCATCTTGGTGAGGACATCAGCTAACTCTGGACTTACAGAAGTGAGATCTTGCCAAAGTATTTCGCCTGTATCCGGCTCATCTTGTAGTGTGTGCGGATACACCCCTGTTAGTGCCTGAATACCCATCATCCCTAAAGCATAAATATCACTACTAGGACGTGGTAAACGTCTAATCTGTTCAGAGGGCATGTAACCGCGAGTACCAACAATAATTGTGATATTTTGCCGTCCTGGGCCAATAGCTGTTTGGCTTCGTAGCTGTTTGATGGCCCCAAAATCAATCAAAACTAATTGATTGTCACAAGCACGTCTAATTAGATTGTCAGGTTTGATATCACGATGGATTACTCCTTGGCTGTGGACAAATTCCAAAATGCTCAATACTTCCATGAGCATCTCAATCGTCTGGCTTTCAGTCCATCTTTGCCCCAAAATTAGTTCTCTACTAAGGGGATGCCCCTCAATAAATTCTTGTACTAAGTAAAACTGTTGATTTTCTTCAAAGTAAGCTAACAGTCTTGGTATTTGGTCGTGATTACCCAACTGTTGCAGAGTTTCTGCTTCCTTTTGAAATAGCCTTCTGGCAGTTTCTAAAGATTCTGGATCTGCACTGTTAGTTTTGAGATGTTTGAGGACACATTTAGGTTTTTTAGGGAGATGTATGTCCTCAACAATATAAGTTTGACCAAAACCCCCCTCACCCAATACTTCAAGGACTTTATAGTGTCCTGCAAGTAACTGACCAATCATATTGTGACGGTAATTGTTAAGAAATTACTGCAATGCTGCTTTTCCATTCAGTTATCTAGCTTGTTTTGCACCTCCATAATTTGTTCAAACATATCTCAAAATATCAAAAATGTGGTAAGTTAAAGGGCAATTGTATTGTCTTCCTGGTTCTACTCTAATTTGAGTACTTTGTAGCGTTCTCGGTAGACATAAATAAAAAACCCTGGTAAATCAATGAATAACAAATTATATATATTTCTGTTGCCAGTTTGGCAAAATAATGAAAGATTCTATTTTGAGATTTTGTTTATATTTAATATTTGTGCTTTCAATATATACAAACAAAAATTGAAATATACAGTCATTAACGCTACTGAATAAAATATTAAAATTACTTTTTTAAGATATATCTTAAAAAAGTAATCAACATTTAATTGTTAATATTTAAACATTAACTTTGACAGTTCGTATGTGTCGTCTAAACAAATTATAAAGGTTTACTGGCAAAATTTAGTAAAATTTCTTTTAAATGTCAGTAAAATTAGCGATTCCAAATCCATCTTTAAATTTTTCTTACCCTGACTTGAGTCTGGCTTGTTTCTGAAGCCTTCTTTAAGATTTGTTGTACCGAACTAAAAAACGGCAAAATACAGTGCAGGCAAATCTTTCGGAGAAATATCAAGCTAGGGATTTTTGTTCAAGTAAGTATACGCAACTAAGTCAGTCATCAAATTAACTAATATTGAACACACTAAGGTGGCAGCAGTGTTCAATTTGACTAAGCAACATTAATTTCACACTCACTCCTAGCTGAATAAGCGTTTGAGTCAATTGTGATGGCTAATTTAATTTCTGTAATACAAATTCTCAAATATCTCGCTACACATGATTCATTCTCTGCGTGGCCGTGTCCCTGCGTTTCCATGTCATCATCTATAGCAGAGTTCAAGCGAAGCGGTAAAGTCTTCTTCAAAGCTGTCTACGTGCTATGACCTTGATTCAATCAGCAATATAACCACCTTGTCACCCCATCAGATCCCAACCATTTAAGCTAAAACACATTAATATTCTAAATTAGTCTAGCTCTTGTGGGGTGGGCGTCCCCGCCCGCCCTATTTAGATGTGGAACAGCTTAATAGTTATACCATTTTGGATTGAGAAACCCTCTAGGGGGTATGGATTATGTAAATCCATCTGTTGCAATCATTTTTTAAATTGGTATTAGTTTAATAGTCAGTATACAAAAAATAATAAAAACCAAAAGCCCCCTCTATTTATGAAGAGGAGGCTTTTGTGTGGAGTATAAGTCCTGGCATCGAGCTATTTTGGCGGTCGGCAACCCGACAACTATCGTCGCCGCAGCAGCGTTTCACAACTGAGTTCGGGATGGGTTCAGAGTGGTTCCACCGCGCCATTGACACCAGGAAAACTTTTTGGTGTTTGTTGGTTGTTGGTGGTTGGTTGTAAAAAACTGCAAACAACTAACAACCATCAACCATCAACAAAACCCTGAAGACTGCACAGAGAAA